>DATGKG010000457.1:0-3177 GCA_035294805.1 Binataceae bacterium (SeqCode)
CGAGGCGTCCGGCGCAGGTCCGTAATCCGAGCAGGCGCGAGAGCGTACGCGCGGAACGATCGATGCCGCGCTTGCCGACAAACGGCCCGAGATGCATCACGCCGCGGCGCGTGGTCATCCGCGGCGTCACCATCAGCCGCGGGAAGTCGTCCATCAGATCGAGGCGGATGAAAAACGCGGGCGCGACGCTTTTCAGCATCCGATTGAACGGCGGCTTGAGCTCGCGGATGAGCTGCGCCTCGAGCAGCGCGGCCTCGAGCGAGGAGCGCGTCACCCGCGTCTCGATTTTCCATACGTGCCGGATGAGGTCGGCGGTCTTCGCGCTGACGCTGGAATTGAAGTACGACGCGACGCGATTTCGAAGACTGCGCGCCTTGCCTACATAAAGTAGATCGCCGCGCTCATTATGCATCAGGTAGACGCCGGATGCGGCCGGCAACGCCGCGATTTCCTCCGGCGCGATGTGCCGTTCGATTCTGCGCCCTGCCGCGCCCCGCTGATGATCATCGATAAGACGATCAAGCCGCGTGAGGCCCATCTTCGCGGCCATCTCGATGAAGATGGAGAGCAGCTCGGCGGCCATCCGTGCGTCGCCCAGGCCGCGATGGCGTCCCTCGGTCGAGAGCCCGAAGTGCTCGGCGAGCGCGTCGAGGCGTTTGCGTTTGAGCGACGGCATGAAGCGGCGCGCCATCCGCAGCGTGCATAGCACGGGATTGTTGAGCCCGAGGCCGAAGAGGCGGCGGAACTCGAAATCGAGAAAAGAAAAATCGAATGCCGCGTTGTGCGCGACCAGCACGGAGTCGCCGAGGAAGTTGCGAAACGCGGGCAATACCTCTTCGATACGCGGCGCCGCTCGCACCATCTCGTTAGTGATAGACGTCAGGCCGACCACGAAGCGCGGGATGACGTAATTCGGCCGCACCAGCGTCTGGAACGACTCAAGCATCCGGCGCCCGGCCATCCGCCATGCGCCAATCTCGATGATAGTGCCCGGACCAGCGCGGCCGCCGGTAGTTTCGAGATCGACGACGGTGAAGCGCGCGTCTTCGAGCGGCACTCGAAGGCCGAAGCTATTGCGCAGCGACCACAGCGCCGTCTCGCGGTCGAAAACGAAGTTGGGATCCTGGGCGAGCAACGTGCGCACCAGGCGCGCGCGCAACTCGGGATCGGAACCGACGCCGCTCAGCAGCAGCGCGACGATTTCATCGGCATCGGCGCCGGAGGGACGCGACTCGAGAAACGCGTAGACCTTTTCCTTGGCCGTCGCGCTGTACGCCGGTAAAGTTTTGCTCGCGGACGGGGTTACAACAGCATCGAATCCAGCAGCCACCGCCTCAACTCCTCTTGAAGATGCCGTTTTAGCAAGGCGAAGGTCTGGTGAAAATAGGCATGATGGAAACTTCGGACCTCGAATACGGGAAGCGACCGAAAATTAAGTTGTGTAGTTGCTTGATGGCGTCCCTGATATAAACCATTCGTGGGTCGCTCATGAGTTCGATCGCTTCCAAGAGAATTCTGATTACCGGTGGGGCGGGATTCCTCGGCAGTCACGTGGCGAATGAGTTGAGGCGCGCGGGATGCAAACAATTGCTGGTGTTTCGGTCAAGCGAGTACGATCTTCGCAATCCGGCGGAAACGGCCCGCCTGTTTCGTGACACGGGGCCTCAGATCGTCATCCATCTCGCGGCGGTGGTCGGCGGCATCGGCGCGAATCGCGATAATCCGGGCAAATTCTTCTACGACAACCTGATGATGGGCGTCGAGGTGATCGAACAGGCGCGACTTCATAACATCGAAAAGCTGGTTGCGATTGGCACCGTATGCGCCTATCCGAAATTCACGCCAATCCCGTTTCGCGAGGAAGAACTCTGGAACGGCTATCCGGAGGAAACCAACGCGCCGTATGGTATCGCGAAGAAAATGCTGCTGGTGCAGGCGCAAGCGTATCGCGAACAGTACGGTCTCAACTCCATCTATCTGTTGCCGGTGAATCTGTACGGTCCCGGCGATTCGTTCGACCCCGAAAAATCCCACGTTATTCCAGCATTGATTAAAAAATGTTTCGACGCGATGCATTCGGGTGCCGACCATATTGAGGTCTGGGGCACCGGTACTGCTAGTCGCGAATTTTTGTATGTCGAGGATTGCGCCCGCGCCATCGTGCTGGCGACGCAGAATTATGAGAAACCCGATCCCATCAATCTCGGTGCCGGACGCGAGATTAGCATCCGCGACCTGGCGGAACTTATCTGCGAACTGAGCGGCTTTCACGGCGAAATCCGATGGGACGCGAGCAAGCCGGACGGGCAGCCTCGGCGCTGTCTCGACGTGACCAAGGCGCACCGGGAGTTCGGCTTCCGCGCGGAGACTGATTTCCGCGCCGGTCTGCATAACACCATCGAATGGTATCGCAACCGCGTCGCCGGACTTTAGGTCCCAAGACAATCGCTGCCTTTGTGCCCTCGCCTATTTTATGCGAACCGGTTCGGCGAACGATGGATCCCTATGTCTGAGGCGCTGAAAGAACCGGCTTTGTGCTCGCAGATACCCTCGATGGAGACCAGCGAGGAGTTGGAAACGGCGGACGGGCGAGCCGGTGATGCATCGGATGACAAGGCGCGGCGATATCAGCAGGAACGGATAAGCTACTGGGAGAAATATGAACGCCGGCGTCCATCGCGCTACTACCACGACGAGTTGACGCGAATTTATCGATTCCTGGTCCCTCCCAAACAGCGGGTTCTGGAGCTGGGATGCGGCGCGGGCGATCTTCTGGCTGCCCTTCAGCCATCGCATGGAGTAGGTATCGATTTTTCTCCTGAGATGGTCAGGCAGGCGCGAGCGTCACACCCCGAATTGCATGTCATTCTTGCCGATGTTCACGAACATAGGCTCGAGGAGAAATTCGACTACGTCATTCTGTCCGATCTCGTGAATGACTTATGGGACGTGCAAACCTGTATCGAGCAGGTAGCATCTGTGTGTGAACCGGGCACCAGAGTTATCGTCAATAGCTATAGCCGGCTGTGGGAATTGCCTCTTTGGACGGCCAGCCGGCTGAGTCTCGCATATCCGGTCATTCAGCAAAATTGGCTAACCGTCGAAGACTTACGCAACATCCTTTACTTAGGCGGGTTCGAAGCGATCCGGAACTGGGAAGAGATACTTCTTCCGATG
>DATGKG010000458.1:0-2906 GCA_035294805.1 Binataceae bacterium (SeqCode)
GCACCCTCACCCCGGCGTCACAGCCGCCTGCTCGAAGCCATCGCAAGCGCTGCGCCGCCGGACCTCTGCCACGAAAAAATGTGGGAGAGGAACCTGAGGAGAATCGAAAAACGAACCCACCGCATGATCTTACCGACATAATGTCGGTAGTGCTCACGGCGGCAACGCGTACCCGATCGCCGATTCGACCCCGATGGTCTTCTTCACCGCCGCGCGCGCCATCATCCGATCGTAATGCGCATTGAGATGCGGAAACTCGCCCGGCCCGGGTTTCAGCGAATCGCGGAAGCGCCAGAACAGCCGGAACAGATGGATGTCCGCGATCGAGTATCGTCCTCCCACCGTCCACTCGCGATTTCCCAGGCGTGCTTCCGCGAGTTCCCAAACCGTTCGCGCATACTCGAGGCCCTGACGACGCGCCGGATGGATCGTCGCGGCGACGAACGACATCCATGAGATGACTTGCGCCTCGGCTTCGATGTCGCCCTGCGGCAGCAGGTTCGCATCCGGGAAACGCTTCGCGAGGTAGAAGAGAATCGCGGCGACTTCGGTCATCGCGCGCCCATCGACTAGCAGCGTCGGCACCTTGCCTTCCGGATTGATCGCGAGGAATGCGGGTTCGCGATTTTCCTTCTTCGACAGCGAGATCGCCTTGCCCTCGAATGGCGCGCCGATCTCATGCAGCGCGACGTGCGGCGCCATCGAACTCGACCCGGGACAAAAGTACAGCGTCAACATGATGTCACTCATTTGTCGTGATGCCGCCCGTATTCCCCGCGCCCGCACAGATGCCGCCATCGACGACCAGCGCATGACCCGTGACAAACGACGCATCATCCGAGGCGAGGAACAGCACGGCTTTCGCGATCTCGACCGGTTTGCCCATTCGTCCAAGCGGATGGAAGCGATGCATGCTCTCGCGAATCTCTTCCGTGTGTCCGAACGCACGCGCGACGAGCGGCGTGTCGATGATGCCGGGGCATACGCAATTCACCCGCACGCCGAAGGGCGCGAACTCCAACGCCGCGTTGCGCGTCAGACCGACCACGCCATGCTTCGCCGCGTTGTAGGCGGAGAGCCCGACGCTGCCGCGAATGCCAGCGACCGATGCGGTATTCACGATCGCGCCGCGCTTCTGGGCCGTCATCACTTTGCCCGCATATCGAAGCCCCCAGAACACGCCATCGAGATCGATGCGAATGGTCTTCATATAAAGTTCATCGGTATGTTCGAGCAGCGGCGAGGTCACGCCGATGCCGGCGTTGTTGTACATGATGTCCAGCCCGCCGAACTTGTCGACCGCCGCGCGCACCAGCCGCTCGACCTGCTTCGGATCGCCGACATCGGTCGCGATGAAGGTGCCGCCGATGTCCTTGGCGATTTTCTCGCCTTCGCTCTCCGGAAGATCGCCGATGATGACCTTTGCACCTTCATTGGCGAACACCTCGACCGTAGCCTTGCCGATTCCCGACGCACCGCCGGTAACTATCGCCACGCGATCCGCGATTCTTCCTTGCGCCATGTTGCCTTCCTCCGGATGAGAACTGATCGTCCCTATCGCATGGAAGTTCGCCTAAACGCCAGCGCCGCAAGCGGTTGACGCCTCGACGCGTTTCCCTCTATCACTTGGGCGTATTCCTGCAACTCGAACCGAGGCGCGAAGCGGGCGCAGCCGCGCCGCGGGCGCCCCGAGAGCCCCTACTGGGGTCGAGGGAAAATAGAGGGAGTTTTAGAAATGTCCATCGACTTCATGATGCCCGCCAACGTGCTCGAAGTGCGCGACAAGATCCGCGCGTTTATCAAGGACGAAATCGATCCGGCCGAGAAGGAACTTCGGCGCACCCAGAACTGGCGCGAAGGCATCCGCGATTTGCGGCGCAAGGCACGTGAGCGCGGGCTATGGTGTCCGCATATGCCCGCGGAGTTCGGCGGAATGGGACTCGGGCCGCTTGCGATGGCGATGGTGTCGGCGGAGTGCGGCCGCAGCCGGCTGGCTTCGTTCATTCTCAATGCGCAGGCGCCCGACGAAGGCAACATGCATACGATGCTGCACTTTGCGACGCCGGCGCAGAAGGAAAAATATCTGCGTCCGCTGTGCGACGGAAAAATCCGCTCGTGCTTCGCGATGACCGAGCCTGAGGCGGCAGGCTCCGATCCGACGCAAATCAAAACTCATGCAGAGAAGGTCGGCGACAACTGGGTTATCAACGGCCACAAGTGGTTTATCTCTGGCGCGCACGGTGCGAAGTTCGCCATCGTGATCGCGAAGACCGATCCCGACGCCGATCCGCCGCAGGCGCGCAACTCCGCCTTCATCGTCGATTTGCCCAACGAAGGTTTCAAGATCGTCCGCGACATCGACACGATGGCGGGGAAGGGGAATCACTGCGAGATCAGCCTCGAGAACGTCATGGTGCCGGCCGATGCGATGCTGGGTGGTCGCGGCGAAGGGCACAAGCTCGGGCAGGTGCGCCTCGGTCCCGCGCGCCTCGCGCATTGCATGCGATGGATCGGCAACGCCGAAGTCGCGCTCGAGATGACGGCGAAGCGCGCGCTGGAGCGCAAGGTTCAGGGCGGCAAGCTGTCGGAGAAGCAGGGCATCCAGTTCATGATGTCGCAGTCGGCGCTCGAGTTGTATCAGGCGAAGCTGATGGTGCTCCACGCCGCCTATCTCATCGAGAACAACCTGCCGTTCCGCCATGAAGTCTCGATGACGAAGTATCACGTCGCGAACATGCTGTGGCGCGTCCTCGATCGCGCAATCCAGGTTCACGGCGCACTCGGATTTTCCTCGGACACGCCGCTGGAGGACATGTTCCGTCATGCGCGCTCGGCGCGTCTGGTCGATGGCGCCGACGAGGTTCATCTATCACTCATCGCGCGCAACTTGCTCGATTGGTATCAGC
>DATGKG010000459.1:0-2221 GCA_035294805.1 Binataceae bacterium (SeqCode)
GCTGTTTCCGCATCAGCGCTCCAATGAGAACAATGGCGCGGATATCGAGGAAGAGCGGCGACTCTGCTATGTCGGCATGACGCGCGCGCGCCAGCTGCTCTATCTCACCAACACGCTGTCGCGGGAGCTGTATGGGCAACGCAATGAGCCTCGGCCCTCGCGTTTCCTCGCCGAAATCAAGCAGGACCTCCTGCGGCGCATCGCACCGGAGCAACCTCCTCGCGCGCCCTTCATCCGGACGCCCGCGCCGAACGAGCGCTACGTCGATTACAGCGAGTCCCAGCTTCCCGAAGATGAGCTCGCGGCCGGAGGGCTCGGCGTCGGCACACAGGTAATGCATCCTACTTTCGGGCGCGGCGTCATAAGGAAGCGGGAGGGACGAGGCGACACAGCGAAGGTCTGGATCAACTTCGATCGCGGCGGTATCAAGCTCTTGGTCTTGAAGTTCGCGAACCTTCGCCCCGTCTAACCAAAGTTGCTCCCCTTACGCAGACTCCGTAGAATTTTTGGGTGGAGGGCAGTTTAGCCGGCTGGTCCCGATCTCGATGTGCCGGTTTGCTGTTCGCGTTTAAATTGAAGAAATTATCCTTCCTCTCCTGTTCCAAGCTTGCCACATTGCTTTGCCTTACGATCGCCGCCGCGATGGTCCCGTCGATCGCGCGGGGATGGACCGAAGACGAGTTCGAGCATCGGCCGCTGTTCGCGTATCCGATACCGCAGGGCCGCGACAATATCATCGGCAATCTCGTCGATTACCAGCTTCAAAAAGGCGATACGCTGCTCGATGTTGGCCGATGGTTCGGCGTCAGCGCGAAGGAAATTTCCGAGGCCAACAATCACATGGACTGGTGGGCGCCCCCCATCGGCACTAAAGTCATCCTGACCGACGAGCATATTCTGCCGGATACTCCGCGCGTGGGGATCGTGCTGAACATCCCGGAGATGCGGCTCTACTATTACTATCCGTCGCCGACCACCGGGCCATCACCGCATCACGGTAAGATGCACAAGGAAGGCGTGACGCCGCCGGGATTCAAGAAAATCGTCGATACCGAAATCATCGAGGGTGGCGACGACGATGCTCCGGAGACAGCGCCCGCGCCCGCACCGGCGGAGCACAAGCATAAGCATCATGCCGAAGGCGGCAGCATCGCCGAGGTCGTCTATACCTTTCCGGTCGGGCTCGGCAGGTTCGATTGGAAGACGCCGGTCGGCGCGTTCCGCGTTACCGCCAAGGTGAAGGATCCGACCTGGGTGGTTCCCGACGACATCTATAAGGAACACCTCGAGCGCGATGGGGAGGCTGAGCACGTTGTCGCGGGCGGCGACGATGACAACCCACTTGGTCACTACAAGCTCGACCTATCGCTGCCCGAATACGGCATCCACGGAACCAACGTGCCGTGGGGCGTAGGGATGGAAGTCAGCCACGGCTGCATCCGTCTGTATCCCGAGGACATCGAGCGGCTCTTCCATAAAACCAAGGTTGGAACGCCAGGTACGATTGTCTATCAGCCGATCAAATTCGGATGGCGCGGCGATGCGCTCTATGTCGAAGTTCACTCCGACCTTTACGGCAAGTATCCGGGGTTGTGGGCCCTCGCGCGCGATATGGTCGAGCATCAGAATCTGTCGGATCTGGTGGATTGGAAGAAGCTCGAGGCGGCGGTCGTCGCGCAGACAGGTATCCCGACGTATATCCAGCCCGGTCCCGCGCCTGACGAGGGCGCAGGCGGAATGACCGCAAGCTATACGACGCCCTAGTTCTCCGGCTAGTTCTATCGGTCGACGCGCCTCAGCACGTACATCTGACGCGTGCCGAGGCCGAACGGCCCTGGCCATGAGAATGTGCCGATGACTTCCGTGCCGGCGAACGGGCGCGCCGCAATCGTATAGTCACTGACCTTCGACGACGTGATCATCGGAACACCGGAATCGTCGGTCTCCGTCTCGCGTGGAAATGGATATAGCTCCAGTCCGTTGAGTTCGTAACCCGCATCGATGGCGGAGCGCGGGATGCCGCGCTTCTCCAGCACGTCGCGCGCCGCCATCACCGCCGTCAATCCACGCTGATACGCGTAAGTGCCGCCGAGCGACATCAGCCCCATCGCCACGGTCATTGCGAAGGCGGCGATTTGCGGGGGAAGTTTTTCCGGTATCGGCGCCATGGCGAGAATGAGCGCACCCGCGGGCACCATCAGCAGGAAATAGCGATCGTTGA
>DATGKG010000460.1:0-4217 GCA_035294805.1 Binataceae bacterium (SeqCode)
GGCGGCGAACTCGATGGCGCGCGCATTCTTGGCCCGCGCACGCTCGACTTGATGCATAGCAATCACCTCGCGGGCGGCAAGGACCTCGCATCGATGGCGGTCGGCGCGTTCTCGGAAACCGCATACGAGGGCGTGGGCTTCGGGCTTGGCTTCGCGATGACTCTGGGTGAGGTCGAGGCGGGCACGTTGGGAGCGGGCGATTATTATTGGGGCGGTGCGGCCTCGACGATTTTCTGGGTCGACCCGAAGGAAGACCTGGTCGCGATTTTCATGACGCAACTGATGCCGTCGGCGACCTTCAACTTCCGCGGCCAACTGAAGAACGTCATCTACTCGGCAATCATCGAATGATGAAGCGTGGCGCCGTTCACTTGCCCTCGTCAGCCGACGCCGAATCGAGGCTACCGGCAGGGCGGCAAAGCATTCGGATTCGCTGTTGAACACCCGCGCCGGCCCCTTATGATTCATGCGCTCATGACGGGCACCAACCGGATGAGCTTCGACATGCCGGTGCGCAACGATCACGATCGCGGCGTGTTGAAGGAGATCATCCAGGATCTCAAGCGCCCTTAGCATCGGAAGAAAAATGGTGGCGCCGCCGCCCGATAATCGGCAAGACTTCGGAGGCGTGATGCGCAAATCATGCAGCGGGCCGGAATGAGAACAGGACATTCTGCGGCCGCTACACGATCGGCGAAGATAGGCCGGGCAATTTCACCGCGGTGTCTGCGTCGGGATGCGAAGCGTTGCGGCGACTCCCGCGTGGTCGGAGGGCCAGTACGGTAGCGCAGAGCCTTCTGTCGTCACGACACTCGACGCACGAGGATCCATCCCGCCCCGAACCATCACGAGATCGATTCGTTCGTAAAGCTCGGAAGTCGCGTTGCCGAGGTCCTGCGCCTGGCAACAGGTGTTTCCTGGAGTGGTCGGATTCAGGACCTCCCACGCGTCTTCGAAGCCTGCGTCCAGCATCGCTCCGTAGGTTGGAGTAGTATCCGCGCCGCCGTTTGCACTCGAGTTGTAGTCTCCCACTGCGACAACAGGAAGAGCGGTGTTGGCCGGACCGGCGATCAGTTCCTGCCCTTGGGCGAAGTTGATAGCGGCACTAAACGTTTCCAGATGCGTAGTGATGAAGCGAAAAGACTTTCCGCGTACCTTGACGTCGGCTGCGATATAGCTGCGCGGCACCGTTACCGGCCCAAGCAGGGTGGTGAACATAAGCTGGTTGGAATATGACGCCGAGTTCAGATTTGAGATTTTCAAAGCTGATGCCGGCAGGTCTGTTCGCGCCAGCATCACGTCACGATCCAGGATGCGCGCGTATACGACATTGGTCCCGTCTAACATCGGCGCGGTCGCATCGAGGTCCGGCTGAACAGCGACGGCGGCGTAGTGCGCGCCGTCCTCCGCGAGGCGATTCTGTATGAATTCGAGAAAGTCGTAACGGACTTCGGTAGTGCCGGGTGTCGCTCCAACGGACCATTGCGCCACCTCCTGCAAACCAACCAACGCCGGTGAGTTCGCAGCGATCTCATCGGCGATTGCGGCCGCCCGATCGGGAATATCGCTAGCTACGACCTGCTGCCAGGCCGCGGTGGTAGCGATGAGCAAGTCATTGAAGTCGCCTGCCGTCAGGATCGGGGTCAGGTCCGCGCCGAAGTAGACATTGTAAGTCATCGCGTCGGTCTCGCGATTGGGCGCATAGGGCTGCGACTGGTGCGACGAAACCTTCATGACTCCGGAACTGCTACTTCGTGCCGCCTCGGTATCGGCGGGCCCTTGCGAATTGGAATCGGAACAAAACGGGTAGCTCCGAATGAAGCCGTGTTTGCAATGGGAATGGTGTGACGATCCACATCCGAGAAGGGTAACAGTCAGAACTGAAAACAGCACCCCATTTGTCGCGCGAATCAGTGGACGCAGCACCTGTTTGTTCATGGTCATTCTCCCGCCGCGGGCCATCCAATTGAATTCGACCGAATGCTTCTCGGTTCCGAGGGAGCAATAGCCGTACCGCCTAACGGACAGCTTTGAACACGAACGCAATCGCGAAAGAACGCGACAAACGGTCAGTCAGAAAACTTGCCGAGTACGCGATGTCACCTTTCGCGCCAATGGCAATCGGTCGATGGGTTGATCGGCTCCAGCGGCGCGGACTCGCGACCAGCGGAGGCTGACTGTTACCTCTGCTGCGCGAGGTCCCACGCGGTCTTCGCGCTGATGCGCGCGCGCTTGCCGCGTTCGGCCGCATCCGCCGCGCTCGCGGTTCCGATTTTCGCGCGCATTGCGATTCCCTGCGCGATCGCCGCACCGCGAAACGGCGAGAACACGATGAAGAACATAAAGTCCGGGATGCCTGCGCGGCCGGTGCGGCGGCAGTACGGCGTCAGTACGGCGCTCGCCGTTCTCCTTGAAGCGGTGATAGTAGCCGATGGCGTCGCCGGTAGATGGTGGGACGTGACCCACCAGATCCCCAAACTCAACCCGAGCGCGAAGAAGACGGTCCTAATGAGAAAGATCGTTCGACTTCACTCGCCGACGTCGGCAATAGGCGCGGAATCAAGGCCGCCTGCGGGTCGCGCGCTGTCTTCGCGCGCACCTGTCCTCGCTAGGTCCCATCCTTCCTGAAACGCGGTGGTGCGTTGCGCTCCCGTGCCGTGGCTGCTGTGCGCGCCAACATAGTCGTCGCCGACCGCCTGGTAGTAGCGTTCGGTATCTGTGGCATCGAAGCGCTTCACATTCAGGCGCCATAGCGTGTAGCCGGCGAAGCGGTCGGCCTCCAACTCCTTGGTCTGGAGCGGAACACGGGCGCGCGCAGCGGTCAGATCGCCATGCATGATGTGGCCGAGCTCGTGCGCGTTGATCGCGTACAGCATCGGGCGCAATTGGTCCTCGTCGGTGATACCCATCCAGCGGCTGGTCAGCATCTCCTGGAACTCGGCGTTGTAAAAGATGCAGCCGCCCTTGGAGGCATGCGGGCTCATCGGGACCACGGATTCGTAAACCTTCGCGCGCGTGCCCCACATCTGGTTAAGCTGCGCGATGATCGATTTGTAGGGCTCCTGCGCCGGACGCGCGAGCTCGCCGCATGCCTTGAAGACTCCGGCCGTCGCGCCGGTGGACGTATGCGTCAAAGCCAGCTGCTGGCCTTGCGATGCGGATGCGGCCGGACCCTGCGGCGTCGCGCGGTTAATGACGGTGTGGCTGACTTCCTGCCAATCGTCGTCAGCGCTTTGCGCGTGGGCGGCGGCTCCGATCATGAAGGCGAGTGCCAGCGTCGCGCATCCGACAAGAAGACGCAAAATCATTCTTTTTGTCATAGTCCCCCCTTGGACCGACAACTCGAATCACAGATTAAAGTCTGTGCTACAGCTTGTCCGTGATCGCACCTCGCGAGGCAGACGATACCAGTTGCGCGTACTTCGCCATCACACCGCTCTTGTAATGTGGAGCGGGCGGCTTCCAATCTTTAAGTCTTGCTTTAAGTTCGGCGTCGGTCAAATTGACGTCGATACGCCGATTCGGGATGTCGAAAGTGATGATGTCGCCCTCGCGCAGCGCCGCGATCGGGCCGCCCACGTACGCCTCGGGCGCGACGTGACCAGCCATCAGGCCGCGCGTGCCGCCGGAGAAACGGCCGTCGGTCAGCAGCGCGACTTCCTCGCCGATGCCTTGTCCCATGATGGCCGCGGTGACGCCGAGCATCTCGGGCATTCCGGGCGCGCCCTTGGGACCTTCGTAGCGAATGACGACCACATCGCCCGGAACGATTTTGCGTGCGGTCAGCGCGGCAAAACATTCGGGCTCGCTATTGAACACCCGCGCCGGCCCGCGATGATTCATTCGCTCATGACCCGCCACCTTGATAACGCATCCGTCGGGCGCGAGGTTGCCCTTCAGGATGACCAGACCGCCAGTCTTTTTGATCGGATTGCTCAGCGGATGCACGACTTCCTGACCTTTGGTCTCGGTTGCGAGGTCGGCTTCCTCGCCGATAGTGCGTCCGCTCACGGTGATTTGATTGGCATGAAGCAGGCCCGCCTCTTTGAGGCGTTTTGCTACCAGCGGTATGCCGCCGGCCTTGTGCATATCGGTGGCGACGAAGTTGCCGCCCGGTTTCAGATCGCCGAGCAGCGGAGTCTGGTTGCTGATGCGATCGAAATCCTCGATCGAAAGCGTGATACCCGCCTCATGCGCGATCGCGAGCATATGAAGGA
>DATGKG010000461.1:0-4864 GCA_035294805.1 Binataceae bacterium (SeqCode)
ACGCGCTGCACACCGATGCACTCGGCAAGCGCCTGCCCGAGCTACGCGCGCAGATCGCGTCGAAGCCGCCCAACGCCGAGTTCGTAACCTTCATGAACGCGATCGAGGACAAGGAGGAATGGGAGGACACCATCGAGCGGCTGGTCGGGATTTATCGCGTGCTCAAGCCGCATCTGATTTCGCATTACAGCGCGCACGTTGCGACCACCAATCCTGTCTATGAGCCGCCGACCACGCGCATCCTGCAGCGGCTGGTCGAGGAAGAGAAGCTGCACGTGGAGCGCGGGCAAGTCCTGCTGAATGATTTGCTCGACACGCGCGAGAAGCATCATCGCGCGATGGAGTGGCAGGCGCATCTGGAGGAGTTGCTCGCTGCCGCCGGAGGCGTGACCGGCTTTCCTGCGAGCGATGATGAGATCGAGCAGCGCAAGGTCGGGCGGAGTTAGGAATCATCGCGATGAAAGGTCATGCCGAATTCCCAGAGTTAGAGAAGTCGATCGATGCGCATGCAAAAGCGATCGTCAGTGGCGATTTGCAAGTAGCAAAGTCGTACCTCTCAGCGAACCCAAGCAGGTCGCACGATGAGTTCGTCTCGAAAATCGCGAAAGGCAGCATCAAAAGCTTCGTCAAACTTGGTCGCGCGCGCATCGGCATGCAACATATGTCTAAGATTCGATTCATCACCGATGGCGAACCCCTGCTGATGGTAAATCGATGGCGCGAGGAAAATGGAACCTGGCGCATCGCCGATAGCGAAGACATAAGCGGCAAGCGCTCGCCTTGGAGCGACATCGAAGTTCCGGCCGCATTGCGCTCGGCGAATGGCGCGGGGCGCGGAGCGAAATAACATGCCTGACATGGGATACAAGGATAACGTGATGGGTCCGCAGCCCATCGCGCCGCGCAAGTCGATCCCCGAATCTCTCCTGGCGACCGTGCGCCACATCCTCGACCTGCTCGCGGATGGAAAAGGCGCCGATGCCTCATCGATGGCGGTCGATTCCGCGAAGGACGAACTTTCGCAACTGGCAGCTTCCGTGAAGGCGGGCGTCTATAATGATAAGCGCATCGTAGGCACCGCGCGCACCAACGATCATTTCTGGATCAAAGCGAAACTGAGCGGCCCCGATGCGAAGCCGCTGACGATCCAGTTTCGCATGAGTGCGGACGGTGACCGATGGCTCATTTGGGAAGCATCGAATCTTTCGGACGCACGTTCTGCCTGGACTAAGTAGGAGAGCACTCCGTGGAGAAATGTATTTCCGTTGACAAACTCGCGCGGCCCGAAAATCACATCCTGGTTTCGATGGAAAAGATGCGCCGCGCGCGCGTCGATCAGGGCCTTACGCCATTCAACGCGATGCCGTACGAAGATGATTTCCTGCGCGCGCGTTTGCACGGCATCTGCGTCGGCGAGTTGCAGGCGATGGAGGCCGCGGGCCGCACCCTGTTCGACTTCCCCGATGCGCCGTGGGAGTTTCAACTCGACATGGCGCGTCAGGTGTGGGACGAATCGCGTCACGCCGAAATCTACATGAAGCTACTGGACTATGTCGGCTCGTACCTCGGCGAGTTTCCCGAGACCGAGGTGCTGTGGTCATGCACGCAGGTCGATGATCCCGCGTGCCGCGTCGCCGGCATCAATCGCGGACTCGAAGGCCTCGCCTGCGATGTCTTCGAACAGCTAATCCGGCTCGCTCAGAAGATGGGTGACCCGGTCATCGAGCGCGCCGTCGATTACGTCCTCGCCGACGAGATCACGCATGTGCGGATGGGCTCGAAGTGGATGCGCAAGTTGACCGAGGGCGACCCCGCACGGCTTGCGAAAGCGCAGGCGTTCCAGGAAAACATCGACAACCTGTTCAACTTCAGCGGCGGCCGCACCACCCAGGAAGACGCGAAGCAGATTCATCAGAAGCTCGGTAACAAGGAAGTCGAATTCGACGCGACATTAACTATCGCGAAGGACGCGCGCCTGTTGGCAGGGTTTACTGAGGAAGAGATCGAGCGCCTTATTAAAGGTATGGGCAAAAGCGCGGCGTACTGAACGGAATTTTGGAGCGAGGCCCGAAGGGGGCGCGAAGCGCCGCGCCACAGGCGCTCGCGAGGCGGAGCGAAGCGTAGTCGAGCGAAAAATTAAAGATGGGCAAAAGCGCAGCTTACTAACGGGAGACAAAACTTCCATGCAAAAATTTATTCCAGTCGACAAACTTGCGAGGCCCGACAATTTCGTCGTGATGCGTGGCAAGCAGGTGCGCGAGATTCGCGAGGAACAGGGCCTCGAAGGGCGTCCCCTGCCCTTCGATGAGGAAACGCTGCGCTCGCGACTGCACGGCATCATGACCGGAGAGTTCCAGGCGATGGAGGCCGCGGGCCGCACGCTGTTCGACTTCCCGGATGCGCCGTGGGAGTTCCAGCTCGACATGGCGCGCCAGGTCTGGGACGAGTCGCGTCACGTGGAAATTTTCAAGCGCCTCCTCGAATACATGGGCGGCGAGGCCGGCGACTATGTCGAAACCGAAATCCTCTGGCGATGCACGCAGGCCGAGGACCCTGCGGCGCGCGTCGCGGGCATCAATCGCGGTCTCGAGGGCCTCGCATGCGATGTCTTCGATCAGCTCATCCGCATCGCGCAGCGCAACGGCGACAAGGTCATCGAGCAGGCGGTCGATTATGTCCTTGCCGATGAGATCACCCACGTGCGGATGGGATCGAAGTGGATGCGCAAGCTGACCGAGGGCGACCCCGAGCGCCTCAGTCGCGCGCTCGCATTCCAGGAGATGGTCGACGAGGTGTTCAACTTCCGCGGCGGACGGCGCGCAGCGGAGGACCTCAAAGTCGATGACGGCATGCTGCTGACGATCGCGAAGGAAGCGCGGATGCTTGCCGGCTTCACCGAAGAAGAGATCCAGCGCCTGGTCGAGTCCGCGCGCAAGAGCGCCGCGTATTAGATGACTTGAGGCAGATTGATCGAGGCCGGTCGCGATTCGTGACCGGCCTCACTTTTTGGGGCCGACCGGAACTGCGACGCGAACCTTATGGAGCCTGATATCGCCTTAGATAATGCAAGGTCGAAGAAGCCAGCCTTATAGAACGATTCCGATAGTTGCAGGATTATTAATTTTAATGTTACACTTTCATCCAGTTGTGCGGTAAGTTCCCTCATGCCGATGGGGCCGGCGTTCGGGACTTATTGTCTTCTTTTTACTGGTCGCCCGCAGGAATAATGCCCCGGGGAACGTGAAAATGCCTCAAACCCTCAACGGCACCACTCACACTAAAAGCGCCGCGCTCGCGAAGTGGGTCGCCGAATGCGCGCAGCTGATGCAGCCCGACCAAATCCTCTGGTGCGACGGCTCCGAGGCCGAACGCGAGCGCCTCACCGCGCAGGCCGTCGCGGAAGGCATCCTGATTCCGCTCAACCAGCAAAAGCGTCCCAAATGCTACCTGCATCGTTCCAATCCCAACGATGTCGCACGCACCGAGCAGCTCACTTTCGTATGCACTCCGACCAAGGCCGAAGCCGGTCCGACCAACAACTGGAGCGACCCCGCCGAGACTTACGCCAAGATGCGCCAATGGTTCGACGGCTCGATGCGCGGCCGCACCATGTACGTGATTCCCTATGTGATGGGTCCGGTCGGCTCGCCGCTGTCGAAAGTCGGTGTCGAGATAACCGATAGTATCTATGTCGCGCTCAGCATGCGCATCATGACGCGGATGGGACGCGCGGCGCTCGAACAACTCGGCGCCTCCGATGACTTCAACCGCGGACTTCATTGCACGCTCGATCTGAATCCCGAGCGGCGCTTGATTTGTCATTTTCCTCAGGACAACACGATCTGGTCCGCCGGCAGCGGCTACGGCGGCAACGCGCTGCTGAGCAAGAAATGCTTCGCACTGCGCATCGCGAGCTGGACCGGCAAGACCGAAGGATGGCTCGCCGAGCACATGCTCATCCTCGGCGTGCAGGATCCGAGCGGCGACACGACCTACATCGCGGCGGCGTTCCCGAGCGCATGCGGCAAGACCAACCTCGCGATGCTGCAACCTCCGCCGACGCTCGCGAAGCAGGGATGGAAAGTTTTCACCCTCGGCGACGACATCGCGTGGCTGCGTGTCGGTCCCGACGGGCGCCTATGGGCCATCAATCCCGAAAACGGCTACTTCGGCGTCGCGCCCGGCACCAGTGCGAAATCGAATCCCAACGCGATGAAGATGCTGGAGCACGATTCCATCTTCACCAACGTTGCGACGACTCCCGACGGCGACGTGTGGTGGGAAGGTATGGATACGCCTGCGCCCGTGGGTCTCGTAGATTGGCAGGGCAAACCCTTCGATCCGAATTCGGGCGCCAAGGCGGCGCATCCGAACAGCCGCTTCACCACTCCGATGTCGAACAATCCGGTGCAGTCGCCAAGGGCCAACGATCCCCAAGGCGTGCCGATTTCCGCGATCGTGTTCGGCGGCCGCCGCGCCACCACGATGCCGTTGGTCCTCGAGTCATCGGACTGGAACGACGGAGTCTACATGGGCGCGACGATGGGCTCGGAAACCACCGCGGCGGCGGCCGGCAAAGTCGGCGTGGTGCGGCGCGATCCGATGGCGATGCTGCCGTTCTGCGGCTACAACATGGGCGAGTACTGGTCGCATTGGCTGCGCATGCGCGACGTCATCAAGAATCCGCCGAAAATTTTCATGGTGAACTGGTTCCGCAAGGGCGAAGGCGGCAAGTTTCTGTGGCCCGGCTACGGCGAGAATCTGCGCGTGCTCAAATGGATGCTCGATCGCATCAACGATCGCATTCCGGCGCGCAAGACCGCCGTCGGCTCAGTTCCCGACGTGACGGACCTTGATCTGAGCG
>DATGKG010000462.1:0-2607 GCA_035294805.1 Binataceae bacterium (SeqCode)
TCGTTGGTGATATTCACCATCACGTCGGCGCCTTCCTTGACCGATCGGCGCGCGAGGTCGGGAAAGATGCTTTCGTAGCAAATCAATACGCTTAGTTTTGCGCCGTTCAGGTTGAACAGTGTCTGTTGCTCGCCAGGGACCATGTCGCCCATGCCGTGCACGATGCGATTGACGAAATATCCGAGCAGCGCGCGAAACGGAACATATTCGCCGAACGGCACCAACTGAATCTTGTCGTACCATGCCGCGACTTCGCCCTGCGCGGAAACCAGATACGCGCGGTTGGCGAAGCCGGTGACGCGATCGCCTTTGACCACCAATGCCGGCGCGCCGAAGAGTATCGGCTTGCCAATGTCGCGGGCGAGCTTAAGCAGCGCGTTGCGATAATTGGCGTCATCGGCGAGCGAAGCGGGATAGCGATCATCGGGCTGGAAGATGAAGGTCGCGGCGGCCTCGGGCCATACGATCAGGTCTGCGCCCTCTTTGGCACCCTGGGTGCTCTGGTCGCTGTAAATTTTGAAGGTCGGCGCAAGCGCGCCCGGGTCCCATTTGACGCTTTGCGGAATGTTCCCCTGCACCATCGCAACGCGAAAACTTCCGTCGGGCTGGAGGCTCTTCAATTCATGGATGCGCCAGTTGCCGAACACGATCGCGCCGATCATGGCAGCCGTCAGTAGCGAAAGACTTATCGTCTGAAGACGGCGCGAGCCGCGGCGCAGCAGAATCATGAAGATGACGACGTTGAAGAAAATGATCAGCGCCGAGATTCCGTAGGTGCCGGTGAACTCGGCGAACTGGATCAGATCGAGATTGCGATACTGGGTCTCGCCGAGCAGGTTCCATGGAAAGCCGATCGGAAAATAGGTGCGAAGGAGTTCCACGGCGGCCCACGCGATCGGCATCGTGACGGCGATCGGGATGCGCAGGCGGCGCGCGCAAAATTCCCCCGTCCACATCGAGATTGCCGTGAAGATGCCGATCACGCCCGCGAGCAGCAGCATCGGAATCAGCGACAGGACAAAATTCACGCCGGCGAATTCATTAAGCGTGATAACCACCCAGTAGAGCGAGCCGACATAGCACGCGAGCCCTTGCAGCCATCCCCACCAGAACACCCGCTTGAGCGGCTCGCCCTCGACCGCATAGAAGAACGGCACGAACGCGACCCACGCGAGCAGGCTCACGTCGGATTTCGGGAATGCCAGCGCGAGCGCGAGTCCGCTCGCGATGACTAGCGCCGCACGGGTGACGGTGTTGGAAGAGATATTCACCGGGTTTCGAAAATTTCTCCGAGCGGGATCACTCCCGCGCACGGAGGCTTGCCGTCGAAACGTTCGTAAATTTCATCGACATCGCGCCAGCTCGCTACCAGAGCCACCGAGAGCTGCGGTCGAATCGGCAGATCGTCAAGCATTCGCCATTCGCGCTCGAAGGTCCAGTCGATCGCCGGATTGCGATGGAGGTCGATACTTACCACGCGCCACATCTCATCGTCGTCGAGGATCGCGCGTGCCTCGCCGGTCGGCATATAGATGACCGGCCGCGCACCCTGCGAAAAAGCATACCGTTTATCGATGGCGACGCCGAAGGGTTCATAGCGTCGCCGATTGCGCGGTGTCAGCAGATGCCCTAGCTCATGCGGTGGCGCATCGAAAAGGCATACGCCACGATGCCCTCCGCCGATCATACGAGTCGAGCCGCGAATCACCCGGTCCTGCAGAATCCAGAGCAGGTTGTCGAGCGCCGAGGTCTTGCCTGAGGCGCGCGTGAAATGCGCCAGCATCGGGGCCGACGGAAGCTTGAACGATTCGCGCTTCATCGCAAGGATTTAGCAATGGCGGCGGCGAGCTCGCGCTCGCGCGCGAACATCTTACGCGCCTGTGCCGGCGAGCGCTCGTGGTCGTATCCGAGCAGATGGAGGAATCCATGGATCAGCAGAGTGCGCAGACGTTCGGAAGGTGCGACATCGTATTCTCGCGATTGCGCGAGCGCGGTATCGATCGAAATCACCACGTCGCCAAGCGGCATGCCCTCGATGTTGCGAACGGCTCTAGGAGCAACGCGCGCGCGTCCCCGCTCCTCGATTTGCGAGAATGACAGCACATCGGTCGCGCGATCTTTTTTGCGATATTCGCGATTGAGCGCGCGAATCGATGCATCGGTCGTGAGTGTCAGCGAGAGTTCGCAAGCGGGGAGTCCGGCGGCCGTCATCAGCGCAATCGCGTCGCACTTGAGCGCCCGGCTGAAGCGCCGGCCCTTCGCCGACACGCATCGGAACTCGACCCCCAAGCTATCGCGTGCCGTTAGTGTCCGGTCCGTTCGGCGTAGCGTCATCGCCGCGGTTGAAGGCCTCATACGCAAGAATGATTCGCTGCACGAGGCGATGCCGCACAACATCGCGATCATCGAAAATCGTGAAGTTGATGCCTGGCGTATTGGCGAGCACGGTGCGCGCTTCCTTCAGCCCCGACAGCTTGCCGCTCGGCAAATCGATCTGCGTGATGTCGCCGGTCACCACTGCCTTCGAGTTGTAGCCTAGACGGGTCAAGAACATCTTCATCTGCTCGGTGGTGGTATTTTGCGCCTCATCGAGGATGATGAACGAAT
>DATGKG010000463.1:0-5475 GCA_035294805.1 Binataceae bacterium (SeqCode)
CAACACACCCGCATACAACGTGCTATGCGCGATTGGATTTCAACCCTGCGAGGTCGGGCGCGACGGCATCGACCACGGCATGATGCTGCGCATGAGCGAGCCGCTGCGCTGCGACTTCATCGCGGTGCGATGCGACGAATCGGATGGCGCGCGTGAAGAAGCGAGACCCCAACGGGATGTCTGACCCGCGCGATGCCGCCGCCGCAATGGATTCCGAAGCACCACGCCTCGCGTCGCGCCTGCTCAAGTTTTCCATCGGCCTCGTATTCTACGCAGTTATCGAGAGCTGGCGCGCTGTGCGCAGGATGTTCGGCCGAACGGCGCCGCCTAGCGCGGTCGTGATTTATTATCATCATGTGCCTGGCGATCAGCGCGAGAAATTTTCTCGTCAACTCGATCATCTGATGCGATGGACGCGTCCGCTGGCTGCCGATTTCAATGCGCCGCTGACGCCCAACGTACGCTATTCGATTGTGACCGTCGATGACGGATGGAAAAGCTTCGCCGATAACGCGGTTCCGGAACTCGAACGGCGAAAGATTCCGGTCGCGATGTTCGCGATTTCCGAGCGGCTCGGGCGGAGCATCGACGGTATCGCGTTCGATCGGCTGGTGACACCCGACGAACTGCGCGCGCTCACTTCGCGCGGGGTCACGGTCGGATCGCATACGGCGACGCACGCGAGGATGACGTCGCTGAGCGCGCAAGACGCCTCCCACGAGTTGTGCGATTCGCGCAGTCATCTCGCGGCGGTTTTGGGACATGACGTCACGATGTTCTGTTTTCCATACGGCGCGTACAGCGATGCGTTGATTCCGCTATGCCGCGAGGCGGGTTACGACCGCGTCTTCACCTGCCTTCCGGAGCCGGTGAACCAGGCGGAGTTCGTGGTGGGCAGAGTGCGCGTCGATCCGACCGACTGGCCCCTGGAGTTCCATCTCAAGCTGATGGGCGCGTATCGATGGCTGCCGATGGCGATCGCGCTGAAACGCCGGATGCGTGCCGCCCTTCGCGGCGGTTCGCGCGCCGATGCTCAATCGCCGGGAGTTCCCGCCGCGTAGACTTCAGCCGGCGCGGATCGACCGAAAGACCGCGACACCAGGCGCCATCTGATCGATCGCTCTCTGACGTTCGGACTCTTCCTGGTCGAGCGCCAGCAACCGGTAGCGCTCGCCGATCGCCCACACCAGTCCGAATAGAATTCCGATCACAGCGTAGAAATCGCCGAGCGACGCTTCCGACATGTTGTGCACGAGGCATGGAACGATGACCAGCAGCGCGATCGGTTTCAGATTCCACGGATCGTCCTTGCGCCGAAACGCGAAGAACCACGGGCGCAGAACGATGAAGAGCCATAGCAGCGTCGCCGGCACGCCAACGCCGATCGCGTGATCGAGGTAGCCGTTGTGGAGCGAACTTTGCGGGCCCTGGTCCCACGGGCCGTACCAGATCGGAAAATATTTGCTTTCGAAAATTGCGCCGGAGACCGAATAGCCGTAACCGATGAGCGGGCGCTGTTTGATCTCCTGGATGACGTAGGCCCACATCTCCGTTCGCCCGGTCAAGGTCGTAACGTCGCCGCGGCCGGTGTACTCGCTCAGGCTGTGACCGAACAGCGGAAGCGCCGCGATGCCGACGATGACCGCCGCGGCCATCAGCAGAATTCCTCGCAATCGATAGCGCCAGATCAGGTAGAGCGTGCCTCCGATGGCGAGCGCAACGAAGGGCGTGCGCGAGTCCGCGATGGCGCATTCGCCGAGTGCGAGCAGCGCGAGCAATGCCAGCCATTTCTTCTTGCGCCGCTCGAAGCGGTTCCAGAACGCGAGGATCGGCGCGACCGTCACCAGCATCAGCACGCCGACATCATTCGGGTTGTTGAGGATGCCGCGGAAGCGCTCGACTTCCTGATTTACGGTTAACGATTCCGGAACATCCCACGTCATGCTGCGCGGCAACGCGAGCGCCGCGAACGCCATGATGAGGACGAACACGCCGCATCCGATCAGAAAGCGCTCGACCAGCTTCGTGATGTCGGCCGGATCCTTAATATCGTGCGCGATCGAGCTCAGTGCGATAAACACCAGCACCGAATCGGCCAATCGCACAATGGAATATTCAGGCGCGAGCGAATAGGTCACGGTGACGAGCGCCCATAGGAAGTAGACCGAATAGAGGAAAAATCCGCCGCGGCGAAAAATTCCGGCCCGCCACGCCGGCAGCACACACGGGAGACAAAACAGCGCGACGCCGACGTAATGAAGTGCGGCGCGTGGCGCGCCTTCGAGATACACGAACTTGATCAGGATCGCGATCACCGCCAGCGGTACGATGAGCCATCCGCGATCGGCGCGCGTGTAGGCCGCCGCCTTGTAGACGCAGAATGCGCCGACGAGTCCTGCGCATGCCAGCGCGGGCAGATATGAGCCGCCGTTGATCATGTAGAGCACGAGCAGGATGCCCACGGCGCCCACGATCAGAAGCAGCCCGCGCCGCGGGCCGTCGTCGGTGTGTACGATCAAGCTAGATTGCGCCATCGCGCCAGGTCCTTATGACAGAGGTAGTTGTGACATTAGAGGTGGTCGAAGCTGAATGTTTGCGAAGAACCATGAGCGTGATCGTCACCATCGGCGATCGAGGCAGGCCTACATAGAAGGGTACCAAGCGACGGAGCCGAATCAATACATCGGAAAACCGGACGGCGCGCATCGACAATTTGGACCGAGTCGATCATGCTCACGCCCATGAAGAACCTTGTCGCGATTGTCGGGGCCGTCACGCCGCCCGGACGCCTGCTGAGCGCGACCACCGCGATGCTGGCCGGTGCGCGCGAGGCCGATTCTCGAATCGCAACGCATCTCATCAACCTCGCCGAGCGCAAGATTGCATTCGCCGACGGACGCCCGCCTGAACAATATGGCGACGACACCGCTGCGACCGTCAAGCTGATTGCCGATGCCGACGCGGTCATTATCGCGAGCCCGATCTATCGTGGATCGATCACTGGCGCGCTCAAGAATCTGCTCGATCACATTCCTATCGATGCGCTGATGGGCAAACCGGTGGGCATCGTCGCGATGGGCGCCACCACGCATCACTATCTCGGTGTCGATTGGCATCTGCGCGACATCCTCGCGTGGTTCGGTGCGTTGGTCGCGCCGACCAGCGTCTATCTATCGTCATCGGATTTTGTGGACGGCAGGATTTCCGACGTGGCGCGCAACGAGATGCTGAGTCTCGTCGATGCGGTGATCAAGCTGACCGCGATTGGCGGACCGCTCGGTCCCAAGCCGCTCGCGGCGCGGCGGACCTAGCTCGCGGCGCGAGTGGGCGTATCGCGCCCGGCCTCGCGCCGTGCAATCTCGCGCCGGACGGTCGGTATCAGCTCGCGGCCGTAGTCGATTGCGTCCTCGAGCGGATCAAATCCACGAATCAGAAACGTCGTGACGCCGAGCTCATAATATTCGAGCATCGATTCCGCGACCTGCTCGGGCGTGCCGACCAGCGCGGTGGTGTTGCCG
Source organism: Binataceae bacterium (SeqCode) (assembly GCA_035294805.1). Taxonomy (GTDB): domain Bacteria; phylum Desulfobacterota; class Binatia; order Binatales; family Binataceae; genus DATGKG01. The sequence continues at coordinate 3,519 of DATGKG010000463.1, forward strand.
CGCGCGCCGGTCGCGCGCGCCGCTGCGGTCCATAGCCGCTTGTCGAGGACGTCGCCGCGCGCGGCAGCCTCGAGCAGCCGCTGCGATCCCACGTTCTGCGGTTGTCCGCGCGCCGGGCCTAGCATCGCCTTGCCGCGAATGGATTCGATGGTTCGAAGAATGCGCTCGGCGCGCTCCCATGCCTGCGCTTCGGTGGGCGCGAGAATCGGGCGGGTCGAAAGGCTGAAGCGTACGCGACGCCCATAGCGCGCGGCCGCCGCGCGAACCTTCGTGATCGTCTCGGCGGATTCGGCGAGCGGCTCGCCCCACAGCGCGTAGATGTCGGCGTGCTTGCCCGCGACTTCGATCGCCGCATCAGAGGATCCGCCAAAATAAATCGGGACGTGCGAATCGCGAAAAGGTCGGACATCCGGAAACGCGCCCTTGAAGCGATAGTATTTGCCCTCGTGGTCGACCGGCTTTTCGGCGCGCCAGATTTTTTTCAGCACTTCCACGTATTCATCAGTGCGCGCGTAACGCTCATCGTGCGGAAGATAGTCGCCGTCGCGCCGCTGATCGGTGTCATCGCCGCCTGAGATGATGTGAACGGCGAGCCGCCCCGCGCTGAATTGATCGAGCGTCGCGAGCTTGCGCGCTGCCAGCGTCGGCGCGACAAAGCCCGGCCGATGCGCGAGCATCAAGCCGATGCGATCGGTTACGCCGATCACATAGGTCGATACCACGAAGCCGTCGGCGCCGTTGCTGAAGTATCCGATTAGAATGCGATCGAATCCGGACTCCTGATGCGCGCGGGCGAAGCGCGCGACATAGTCGGGACTTATGATCGGGCCGCTCGGGCGATGCGTCTCGGACGCGGGCTGCGTCCCGATCATCCCGATAAATTCGACTCCGCGAAAATTGTCCTCATCCGTTTCCATGGCATCTCGATTCGAATTGATAGGGTTGCAGCGATATTAGATCAAGCACTGCCGCGAGGCCTCGTTGCGCCGCTCGCGACATGAGTTAGATTTAGCGGGCCGTTCGCGGCAGGAGGGAAATGGAAACATCGCCGAGGTCATCGCTATCGCGGCTGGAGGTCGATTTCTTCAGCGGCCTCAACAGCGTGGTGGAACCCTACCTGCGCGCCGGCTTCGGAACTCCCGGGCCATGTGCGAACGGCATCGTGTTGCTGGAGACGACCGGGCGCAAGAGCGGCCGCACCATCAATGTTCCGCTGATGGCGATGTCGTTGGGCGATGTGGTCGTCGTGAGCACCGTCCGCGCGCGCCGCTCGCAATGGATTCGCAATGTCGTCGCGTATCCTGAAGTCCGTTTGTGGATGCGTGGCTGCGCGCGCAAAATGACAGCGTTCGTAGTTGGCGACTGCGCCCACGCCGCCGATCGCGCACGGATCCCACTGCGGGTGCGCGCGCTCGCAGCGATGCTCCATCCGCTGACCAGCACTGACGACCTCTCGTTCGCGATTCTGATGGCGCGCGCTACGGACTAGTCCGCTTCGCCTTCGCCACCTTCAGACGTCGCACGTCCAACCGCGCGCCGGTGTTCTCGTCGATGACGATGGGACGCACTTCCCGCTCAGTCTCGCGATCGAATAGTGCGAGCGGCGCGCCCTTCGCGTCCCAGAGCCAGTCCGAGCCCCATCGCCACATCGCGGCCAGGACGTCCCAGAACGCGCGGCCCTTTTCCGTCAGCCGATACTCGAAGCGCGGCGGATGCTCTTCATACGCGACTTTGGTCAGCAGGCCTTCGTCGACGAGGCGGTCGAGGCGCTTGGCGAGCACCGCGCGCGGCACGCCGAGCGAGCGCTGAAAATCCTCGAAGCGGCGGCGGCCAAGAAACGCCTCGCGCATCACCAGCGGCGTCCACCAGTCGCCGATCAAATCGGTGGTGCGTGCGATAGGGCAGGGCCATTGATCGAAGCGCGTGCGCCGCATCAGACGATCGCCTCGATGCGCGC
>DATGKG010000464.1:0-13400 GCA_035294805.1 Binataceae bacterium (SeqCode)
GACAGCTTCCAGTTCTTCTCGGGTTCCTTGAGGCGTTCGAGGAAGCGCTTTTTTTGCTCCTCCTTCGACACGTTGAGGAAGAACTTGCGGATGATGATGCCGTTGCGCGTCAGGTAGCGCTCGAACGCGCGGATGTCGTCGAAGCGATCCTTCCAGATGTGTTTGGTCACCATCGACGGAGGCAGCCGCTCGCCCTGCAGCAGCTCATCGTGAACGCGCACGACCAGCACTTCCTCATAATAGGAGCGATTGAAAATGCCGATGTGGCCGCGGCGCGGCATCACCTCGCTCGCGCGCCAGAGATAGTCGTGATCGAGTTCTTCCACCGAGGGCTGTTTGAACGCGTGCACCTCGCATCCTTGCGGATTGACCCCGGACATCACGTGCTTGATGGCGCTGTCCTTGCCGGCGGCATCCATCGCCTGGAACATTACCAGCAGCGCCCATCGATCCTGGGCGTAGAGTCTGTCCTGCAGCTCCGTCATCTGATGGATGCCGCGTTGGAGCAGCTCGACGGCATCTTCGTCGGACTTCAGGCCTCTCGTCTCGCCGGGATCGTAGTCCTTGAGGCGGAAATGCTTTCCATGCTCGACGCAGAAAGGCCGGATGAACTTCGCGCGCTTCATGCCTCGATACTACGAGGACATCGTGAGCAATCCTACGTCTGGTTCCCCTTCCTTCAAGGTGAGGGGTTAGGGCTCTTTTTCTTGTAGGAGGCGCTTGGCCTTCTCGAGCTCGCGTTTGCGCGCGGCGCTCAGCTTCTTGCCGCCGCGATTGATGAACATCTGGACCATCTTGATCGCGGAGTCGATGCCGCCCGGAGAAACTTTCTTGCGCGCCATAATGCGCGCGATCTCCTCTCCCGATTTGGTAAAGGTGCCTTCCGGCGGATGGGTTGAGTCTGTCTTTACGGTTCGCGCCCACTTGTGTTTGCCGCTTGCGGTTCTAGCGGTGGACCTGGAGGCCATGCGACTCACCTCGAAACAATATGGGACTTATGATTCGACGCCGCAAAGTGGCGCGTCATTCGGAGGCGCGATGAGAAAATGCCTTGGTAGGTGAGAGGTGCAGCGCTAATCTGGAAAGCCGATGAAACTGCGAGCAGCCGCCAAGCTTCTCTTCTGCGCGACGTTCGCGCTCGCGGCGTCGTGCTCGGCGCTGGATGCGTACAAGGCGAGCCAGCCGCCCAACGTGGCGCGCATGGAGACGCGGATGGAACGGGCCGGCTTCCGCAAAGTCAGCATCGAGACGCCCGAACAGAACGGCGCAGTCGAGCAACTGCCGCTGCATCGGCTCAATCGCTACGACAGCGCGAAGGGCAGCGTCTTCTGGTACGCGGATCCTACATTTTGTAAGTGCCTGTATCAGGGCGACTTGGAGGCGTACCAACGCTACCAGGGACTAGTCGAGCAGGAGAACGACACCGCCGACTACATGAACGACACGCAACCGCAACAGGTCGCGTATCTCAGCTTGTTCGGCGACAATTTTCCGCGTCCGACGCTGTTCGGTCCGATGGCGCCGGTCGTTATCTTTCTTCCGCCACCGGTCACAGTTCATCCAATCGGCGGAGGGTTCGGCGGAGGAGGGCCGGGCGGCGGCATCCACGGCATCGGCCACCCGGGCGGCGGCGGCATCCACCGCCGATGACAATCTCTTAGTGCGCTTTCGCTTTCTTCACTTCCTCGGCCATCTCGGGGACCGCTTTGAAGAGATCCGCGACCAGGCCGTAGTCGGCGACATTGAAAATCGGCGCCTCTTCATCCTTGTTGATCGCCACAATGATCTTAGAATCCTTCATCCCCGCCAGATGCTGAATCGCGCCGGAGATCCCTACCGCGACATACAATTCGGGAGCGACCACTTTGCCGGTCTGGCCGACCTGCAAATCGTTGGGCACGAAGCCCGCGTCGACGGCCGCGCGGCTGGCCCCCATCGCGGCGCCCATCTCATCGACCAGCGGTTCGAGGACAGTTTTGAAATTCTCGCCCGATTTGAGCCCGCGTCCGCCCGAAACGACGATGCGCGCCTCGGTCAGTTGCGGACGATCGCTCTTGGTCTGATTGAACGATACGAACTCCATCCTGGTCGATGCGCTATCGATCTCGGCATTGACCTTCTCGATCGGCGCGACGGCGTCGCCCGGTTTCGCCGCATCGAAGGCGGTGCCGCGCACCGAAATGACTTTGACCGGTCCCTCGAACTCGACCGTCGCCATCGCATTGCCCGCGTACATCGGACGGATGACGGTGCCGTCGTCGCCAATCGAGCTGATGTCGGACGCCATCGGCGCTTTCATCCGCGCGGCCAGCCGAGGCATCAGGTCCTTGCCCATCGCGGTTGCCGTCGCGAGTACGTACTCGGCGCCGATCGCCTTGACGAGGTTGGCGAGCGCCTGCGCGTGCGCATCGGCGAGGTAGTTCTTCAGCGCGGGACTCGTAAGCGCGATCACCTTCGCGACGCCATACTTCGCGATGTCGCCGGCGAGCGCATCGGGAGCATCGCTCGCAACGACCGCGATCGCCTTGCCGCCGCGCTTTTGCGCTAGTTCGAGGCCTGCGTGGATTGCGGTCAGAGTTGTCTTCGGAAAGTGGCCGAGTTGGTGTTCGGCGAAAATCAGTACGTCACCCATATAGAAGAGACCTAACCCCTAACCCCTTCCCCTAAAGGGGAAGGGGGATCAGAAGATACTTTCCCTAAATGACTTTTGCTTCAGTGTGCAGCACTTGCACCAGTTCCTGCACCGATGCGACCTTTCTGCCGGCCTGACGCTTCGGCGGCGCGGCGAGCGTTTTGATCTTCAGCTTCGGCGCGAGGTCGACACTGAGACTGTCAGCAGCAACTTCCTTCAGCTCCTTCTTGCGCGCCTTCATGATGCCGGGAAGGGAAGCATAGCGCGGCTCGTTGAGGCGCAGGTCGGTGCTGATGACGCCGGGAAGATTGAACGCGATGGTTTCGAGGCCGCCATCGACCTCGCGCACCACGGTGCATTTCTTGTCCGCGAACTCGACCTTCGAGGCGAACGTCGCCTGCGGCCATCCGAGCAGCTCGGCCACCATCTGCGGCACCTGATTCGAATCGTCATCGATCGCTTGCTTGCCAAGAATGATGAGGTCGGGCTTCTCCCCTTCGGCGATCTTCGCGAGGATGCCTGCGATCGCGAGCGCATCGAGCGGCGCGTCGGTCTTCACGAGGATCGCGCGGTCCGCGCCCATCGCGAGGCCGGTGCGAAGCTGCTCCTGCCAAGTCGTTTGCCCGATCGTCACCAGCACGACCTCGCCTTGCTGCTTCTCCTTGATACGCAACGCTTCCTCGATCGCGATCTCGTCGAAGGGGTTGATGACCCATTTGACGTTGTCGGTCGCGATGCCGGAACCATCGGACATCACGCGGATGGTCGTCGCGGGGTCGGGCACTCTTTTGATCGGTACGAGAATCTTCAATGCATTCACCTGGAGCGTTGAATTCTAATGGCTAAGGACTCGGAAGCGGTAACAGAGCTTCTAATGCTGGTCAAATGCAAATTTGGGAACCTCTAATATTAGCCGGATTCGGCTATTCGTTGTAGCCCAGCCGATGACTCAGCTCGCGGCCGGCGTCGAGGATCAGCGGCGCGATTTCCTCCGCGATACGTTCCTCGCCGATTCGATAGGCCGGGCCCGACACCGAGAGCGAGCCGACCACCGAGCGCGTGTAGTCGCGAATAGGTACCGAGACCGACGATACTTCATCGAGATACTCGCCAACATCAACCGCGTAACCGTTGCGCGCGACCGACTCCAACTGCGCGAAGAGCTGCGCGCGATCGGTGATGGTGCGATCGGTGTAGGAGTGGAGCACATCGGGCAACGATGATTTGAGCTGCTCATCGGTATCGAAGGCCAGATGCGTCTTGCCGGCGGCGGTGCAATGCAGCGGCAGCGTCTGCCCGACCGGCGAGTTGATCCGTACCGCGCGGTCGTCGGGATCGATCGCCTCCAGCGGCACCACGCCTTCGCGCCGGTACACCGCGACATAGGTGCTCTCGCGGCATTTGCGGGTGACATCGGACAGAATCGGGCGCGCCTGACGCACCAACCCCATATGTTCGATGTAGCGCCGCCCGAGGTGCAGGCATTTGATGCCGAGGCGATAGTTCTCGCTCGACTTGTTCTGTTCGATGTATCCTCGCGCCTCGAGCGTTGCGAGCAGGCGGAAGACGTTATTCTTATGAAGCTTGAGCCGCTTGGACAATTCGGTGACGCCGAGCTCGTCGACATCGCCGAAAAACTGCTCCATCACATCGAGCGCGTGGGCGACCGATTGGATGAGGTAGTTGGTTTTATCGCGTCGGATTGCCATGGTGGATTTCGCGGGGCTTTCCTGTCATTAAGTTCATTTTGGGAAAGCGTTCTAATCTAGACGGGCGCCACAAAGTATGTCAATCGATACGTTCACGATGCTTTTAACCCCGCGCTGGCCGCATTTTCTGACGCTTCGAGGAATAGTGCCCATACATTCGTTGGTCGTTGCGCCGAGGAACTGAAGAAAATGCCCTCCAATTTTAAACCTGAGTTTTTTCGCCGCCTCGATGACTCCGACGACGAAGTTTTTTACCTCGCGCCACGCTTCGTGACGCACATCGATGACGGCGCGATCGCCAAAGTCGGCGCCATCTATGCCCGACTGCTTCCGCAAGGCGGCATCATCCTAGACATGATGAGTAGTTGGCGCACACATCTGACCGAGCACACGCGACCGGCGCGCGTGGTGGGCCTCGGCCTCAATCAAGCCGAGATGGAAGACAATCCGCAGTTGACCGAGACGGTCGTGCACAACGTCAATGCGAATCCGCGGCTGCCCTTCGACGATGCGCAATTCGATGGCGCGATCATGACCGTATCAGTGCAATATCTGATTCATCCGCTCGAAACATTCGCCGAGGTCGGGCGCGTGCTGCGTCCGGGCGCGCCCTTCATCGCGACGTTTTCCAATCGGATGTTTCCGACCAAGGCGGTTGCGATTTGGCAATATCTCGACGAGCGCGACCGCGTCGGCCTGGTCGGACGTTACTTCAACGATAGCGGCGCGTTTGAGAAGATAGAGGTGATCGACAAGAGCGCCGCTACCGACCCGCCGTCCGATCCGATTTGGGCGGTGGTCGGATATCGGATGGCGAACTGGAAACCCACGTGATCAAGCATCGCGGACTGCGACATCTCGCGCTCAAGGTTTCCGACGTGGAACGCGCGGTGCACTTCTACATGCGCGTTTTCGGCATGCGCCTCGTATGGCAACCCGACCCCGATAATGCGTATCTCTCGTCGGGATGCGATAACCTCGCGCTCCATAAAGGCTCGCATGGCGATGTGGATGCGCAGACGCTCGATCATTTCGGATTTATCGCACCGAGCATCGCCGAGATCGAAGCAGCATGGACATGGGCACAGGCCGAGCACCTCGATATCGCGCATCCATTGAAGCATCATCGTGACGGCTCGGTGTCGTTCTACATCCGCGATCCCGATGGGAACACGATCCAGGTGCTATACGAACCGAGCATCAGCCCGCAACAGATTTCTTAGACGGCACACCATAGACGGCGACAGGAAACATCATGCTGAAAAATCGTGCGAGCTCGCAGGGCACCGCTTCCTATGCCTCTCGGCATGCCGATGAGCCGGGAAACTTTCGCAGCGTCCTTGGACTCGCCATCTCGTCCGTCGGCGTCGGTACGTATCTCGGCGAGACCGACGAGGAAACCGATCGCGCCTACGAAGAATCGATTCGCGCGGCGCTCCGGGGCGGGATCAATCTCATCGATACCGCGGTGAACTACCGCTTCCAGCGCAGCGAACGCACCATCGGAAAGGTCATCGCCGAGATGGTCGCGGCCGGCAAGCTGAAGCGCGAGGAGCTAGTGGTCGCGACCAAGGGCGGATACATCACCTTCGATGGCGGCGTGCCGGCAGACCCGCGCGCATGGTTCGAGGAACACTTCATTCGCACCGGTGTCGTCGCGCCGGGCGAGATGGTCGAGGGCTCGCACTGCATGACTCCCAAGTACCTCGCGACGATGCTGGAGATGAGCCGGCAGAACCTCGGCCTCGAAACCATCGACATTTACTATCTACACAATCCGGAGACGCAGCTCGCGGCGGTCGACCGCAAGGAGTTCCTTGCGCGGATGGGCAAGGCTTTCGAGTTCCTCGAGCGCGCGGTGACCGAAAACAAGATCGCATACTATGGGGTCGCGACATGGAATGGACTTCGCGCGCAGCAGACCGAACGAGGATGGCTCTCGCTCGATGAGTTGCTGCGCGTAGCGCGCGAGGTCGACGGTGACGAGCATCATTTTCGCGCGATCCAGCTTCCCTACAACCTCGCGATGCCGGAAGCGGTGACGCTCGCCAATCAGGGCGCGCCAAATGCCAAGACCACACCGGTCGCAGTCGCCAAGGCTTTCGGCATGGCGATATGCGCGAGCGCATCGCTGCTGCAAGGCCGCCTCGCGCAGGGGCTTCCTCCGATTCTCGCGGAAGCATTTCCGGGCCTCACCACCGATGCGCAGCGATCGGTACAGTTCGTGCGCTCGACGCCCGGCATCGATGTGGCGCTGGTGGGAATGAAATCGCTCGCGCACGTCGAGGAGATCCTCGCGGGGATCAAGCAACCTCCCGCCTCGCGCGAAGCGCTGATGAAGCTGTTCAGCTCGGGCAAGTCGTAGCGGTTATTGGGCGGAATGCTCCGGATTGGCGAGGCCGGGACGCATCAGCGCGAGCAGCAGTGAAATCTCCGCGGCATACATCAGTCCGCCGCGCATCCAGCTTAGCCGCTGCCACTGCACTCCGTGCGCCATCCACTCAGAGATCGGAATCTGGGACTGCGGCGTGATCGCGAAGGCGACCATCTCGCGAATAAAATACAGATGAGTAGCGACCAGCGCGATGCAATAGATTCCGATCGCGCTCACAATCAGATTGCGGCGCGCTTCGACCTTCCAGTTCAGGATCGCGGTAACGACGAAGGTCGCGACGAGGATCGGATGCATGAACATCCAGAACACCTCCTCGCGAATTCCATACGGACCAATTGCCAGTACGGCCGACTGCGGCGCCGCGACATAGACCGGAATGGAAACCGCGTGCGAATAGGCGAAGCCGCCAATAAGTGTTCCGCAAAAGATAATCGACAGGATTAACGAGCTATCTCTAAATCTGGAAGCCATCGTCCCCCTCTAAAATCAAGTCGCGTTCGACAGGCCGGCTAGACTTCTTGAAGAAGCTTGCTCCGCGTCAGGAACGCCACGGCGCATCAACGCGATGAGCAGTGAAATCTCGGCGATATACATCAGCGCACCGCGCATCCAGCCGAGATTTTGCCATTGCAGCGCGCGCGCTAACCATCTGGTTGCGGCGATGTTTGCAATGGGACCGCGCACGAAAGCGACAAGCTGGCGACCGTAAAACAGGCGCGTCGAGGCCAGCGCGAGGCAATAGACCAATATCGAAATCAAAATGAGCGGGCGACGCGAGTCGTCTTTCCAGTTCAAGATCAATGTGACATAGAGCGACAGCACGACTATCGGATGCATGAACATCCAGAAGATCTCTTCTTTGAAGCCCTCGGCGCCAGTCGCCAACATCGCCGCGGGGCCCATCGGAGATACATCGACCTGGTAAAATGCAAGCCGCGAATAGGCGAAGGCTCCGACCAGGGTTCCGCAGAAAATGATCGCCAAAATGAGTGAGCTATCCTTAAACCGGGATGTCATCGTTCCCCCTTGACACCTGGACCTTGGGGAAAGCTTATCTCGCGGGAAAAAGTCAGGCAATTACGTAGTGTATAGAAATCCGTCCATTTGGAGGGTAGGGCTTGCTTATTGACCGCCGGCGCTGGTGATGCCGCGCCCGAAGGCGGATACCTGGCTCTGCCACTGCTCGCCGAACGCCAGCACCAGCACCTGCTGATTGATGTGCGAATCCTTGGTGAGACTGCGCATCGCACCGCCGCCCGCATTGGCGAGGACCTTAAATGCCGCGCGCGTCTGCTGATAGAACTCCGGCAGCGGCGAAATCTTCGGCGGTTCCTCGCGATGCACCTTGAGCCAGAACTCGCGCTCGAAGCGCTCATGCTCTTCCGCCGCGACATCGACCGTGTTGAAGGTGCCGTTGTTGCTCCTGAAGCTATGGATCTCCGTGATCAGCGGCTGGAAGTCGTCCTTCTTCGGCGGCGAGTCGCCGACCAGCACGATCACCTTCTTGGCGTACGGTTTCCAATCCATCTGGTGGATCGCCGTATCGACCCCGCCCGCGAGATCCTCTTCCCATTCGTCGCCGCCTTCCGCATGAAGGCCGCTCAGGAAGTCCACCAGTTTCTGCGGATTGAGCGTGAGCGGCTGGATGCCCATCTTCTTGCCCTTGCCGCCGAACACGACCATCCCGACGCGCGCGATCGGCACCAGGCGATGAATCGCGTGGACAAGCTGCCCCATCTTCGCCTTCACATCGTCGATGATAAGTTGCATCGAACCGGTGCCGTCGACGACCAGCACGACATCGAGGCCCTTACGGCGCAGCTCGCCGATGAATCCACCGAATCCCGAACCGATGCCTTTGCCGTAGCCGGAGCCGAGGCCGCCTCCGCGCCCGATGCCGATTCCGCCGCCGCCGGCCGCGCGCACGTAGTCATTCGCAAGGCCGACCGCCTGCGAAGTATCGACCGCAACCGGCTGCTCCATCTGCTGCGGCGCCGTATCGGGCATCGGAACTTCCGGCATATCGAGATCGTTCATCTCGCTGCTGCCGCCTCCGCCGCCACCGGCTTCCAGATTCACCATGATCAGTTCGCGTCCGCGCTGCTCGTGCACGGTGATGATGAGAAACAGGATGAGCGCGACATGGATAGTGACCGAGAGTGGGAACGGACCGAGCATGAAGCGGGTGGCGGAACGAATGGTCTCGATGATCGCGCTGGTCGATTTGCGCAGCGCGTTGTAGGTCGACTCGTCATCTTCACTGATCGCTGCGATGGTGGCTGCCTGTGCTGCGCGCTCGCTGCCACGACCGATCGCGAGTCCGGTACGCGCGAGCGCCGCCACATCGCGCTGGCATGGCGCGCATCCCGCAACATGCGATTCCCAACGCGCATACTCCGGCGCCGAAAGCACATGCGACGCGAAAGCCGCGAGCACGTCCGGGTCGGGACAGTCGCCGGCCGAGTCGATGTTACTCATAGCGAGACCTCGCGCGATGAGCGCGTCAAAAAAATCCTTGCCGTTGCCGCGCGCCGCCATCACTTAGCCTGTTCGAGAACTTCCGCGAGATTGAACGGCCAGTCCTCGGTCGCATATTCGAAACAGGAACTGATCTGATCGGCGCTGAGATGATATTCACCGCTGAGGTTGCGCTCGACCGCCTCGCGAATCTGGCCGCGGGTCTGCGCCAGCTTGCGCGATATCGTCGACTCGTGTTCGCCCATCAAAGAGCCGATCTGCGCCAATGTCAGCCCCTGCAAGTAGTAGTATGAGATCCTAAGACGGTCCGAGGGCGGAAGTTTTGCAATGCTGCGCTTAAGCGAGTCGCATAGCATCGCCAGGTAGCGGCCGCGCTGCGGATCCATCGGCGCCTGCGGCTCGCACGACGCGGCATGATTGATCGATCGCTCCGCCGCATCGTCCATCGGTTCATGCAGCTTGACCGCGCGCCACATGTCGGCGGCGCGCCGCGCGATGACGGTGCGCAGCCACGCCGAAAGCGGACTGCGTCCATGATATCGATCGAGCGGGGAATTGCGCGCGCCGTTGTTCTGCCGCAAGCCGTAGAGGTCGGCATAGAGCGAGTCGGCCAGCTCGCGCGCCGCATTCGTATCGGAAATCATTGCGCGCGCCGCGCCTTCGGCCACCGTACGATAGCTCGCGAGGAACTCGCGCCATGCGTTCTCGTTGCCCTCGCGGCATGCGGCGGCGAGCGCGAGGTCATCGACAAACAGCGAGTCGAGAAATGCGTCAACCTGATCTGGCGAGGCGAAGTCGGGGCCGGCCTCGTGCCGGCGCGCATAGCTGCGGTAGAGCGCATCGGCGAACGTATCCTGCGCGAGCTTCCATCGTTCGGCGCCGCTCTGGCGGTAAAGCCGCTCGATAATTCCGCGATGCCGGCGGCGGAACTCCTGCAGCGACTCCGCCGTCATATATGAACCCGGCCCTTCATTGGATGCCCCATATCCATTCTCGGACCGAAACCCGCCCGCGCACAAGCAGGCGGTTTTATATTTGGCTGTCTCTAAAGACGGAGGCCCGCGAAGGTTCTTGCGCGCCCGTCGTCAAACCTTAAATCTGATGTGAGATCGATTCAAATCTTGAACCTTATATGGATGATGTCGCCGTCGCGCATCACGTAGTCGCGACCCTCGAGGCGTAGCTTGCCCGCCTCCTTCACTTTGGCGTCCGATTTGAGTTGCGCGAAATCGTCGTAACTCACGACCTCGGCGCGGATGAAGCCGCGCGCGATGTCGCTGTGAATCTTCGCGGCCGCATCCAGAGCCGACGCGCCACGCTCCAGCGACCATGCGTGCGCTTCCGGCTCGCCCGCGGTGTAAAAGGTCATCAGCCCGAGATGATGGTAGAGCGCTGCGATCAGACGATCCCGCGCCGGCGCATCGAGGCCGGCCCCCTTGAGCATCTCGGTCTGACCGGCGGCGTCAAGTTCCCATAGTTCGGACTCGAATGCGGCGGCGAGGCGGAACACCTCGATGCCGTGCGCCTTGACCGCCTCATGTTCCTTCGCGCTGATGTCGGCGGTCGCGCGATCCATCTCGCAATTGATCACCACCAGCACCGGCTTGCGCGAGAGAAATCCGAAACTGGAAAATGCCGCGGCCTCCTGCGCCGTCGTTTCCAGTAATCGCAAGGGCTTGCCCTGTTCGAGCCATTTGACGAACTTCTCGAGCCCCGCACGTTCGAAGTCGCTGGGATTTTTTTCCTTCTTGAGCCGCTCCAGCCTCCGCTCAGCCTGATCGAAGTCGGAAAACACCAGCTCGCCCTCGATACTTTCGATCGCGGCGACGAGGTCCTTCTCGTTGCCAGCGAATTGCGGCACGACGACGAGGAGCGCATCGAGGTCGCGCGTCAGTGGCAGCAGACTCGGATCGAGCGCGGCGCCCTCCTTCTGTTCCTTCGGGTTCGGCGCGAAGTCGAGCACGGTCAACTCGACGGGAATTTTTTTCTTCGAGCCATAAGTCGCCTCGAGGAAATCGAGGCGCGCATCGGCCACCTTGATTTGGCCGGGGCGGCCGCGATTCTTGCCCTCCGCCGCGCCGGGAATCGGTGCGAGTCCGGTCAGCGCATGGAAGACGGTGGATTTTCCGGCGCCTCGCGCGCCGATGATTCCGGTTTTCACTTCGATGAGTAAATCACAAAGCGGCGACTCCACTTAAGAGGAGGCTGTGACGCGCCGATGCGCCTGTGCTATGCAGCGAAGCGAAAGGAGAATCGAGATGCCGAAGGCTCCCGCCGACTATCAGGCGCGTTATCCGATTGATTTCGCCGAGATTGGGCCGAACGTTCATAAGGTCGTGCAACTGTATGCGCAGGATCACGGCAAATCGCGCGGCATTCTATGGATGCCGAGCAGCGGCAAGCCGAAGACCTGCGTCATCATGGCGCATCCGCGCGCCGAGTTCGGGCATCATTACTCGATTCCGTACTGGGTCGAGGCGGGTTACGCGGCGTTCGCGCACAACACGCGCTACCTCAACAACGACTCAACGATGCTTCATGAGAGCATCCTGCTCGACCTCGCGGCGGCGATGAAATATCTGCGCGAGGAGGAGGGCTTCCAGAACATCGTCATGCTGGGGAATTCGGGCGGCGGCTCGCTGTTCTCCTACTACGATGCCCAGGCGCGCGCGCCCAAGGGCAGCCGCGTCGCATCGCCACCCGGCGGCGGTCCGCCCGATCTCAACAAGTTTGATTTTCCTACTGCCGATGGATTCATCGTGCTCGCGGCGCATCCGGGGCAGGGGCTGGTGTTGATGAACTGCCTTGACGCGGCGGTGGTGGATGAAAACGATCCGTTCGCGAGCGATCCCGACCTCGACATGTATGACGGGCGCAACGGCTTCAAAGCGCTGCCGGCCGAAAGCCGCTACTCGCCGGAATTTCTCGCCAAATATCGGGCGGCACAGCGCGCGCGATGCGCTCGCATCGATGCGATCGCGCGCCGTCATATCGCCGAGGCCGATTACGCTCGCACCGCAATGCGCGCGGAGAGCTTCAAGAATGATGAGCCTGCGAGGCGCCATTTCATTGAGCGTCGCGCGATGGCGCCGCGGATGATGTTGGTCTATCGCACGCTGGCCAATCCGAATTACCTCGATTTGTCGCTTGAGCCTTCGGAGCGCGTAGTCGGTTCGATCTTTGCGCCTCGTCCGGATGTGGCAAACTATGCGGTATTCGGACTCGGGCGCGTCGTCACGCCCGATGCGTGGCTATCGACATGGTCGGGACTGTCGTCCTTTGCGCGCACGGCGGCGAATCTACCGAAGGTGACGGTGCCTACTCTGGTGGTCGGCGCGAATGCCGACCAGGACATCTTCCTGTCGGATGTGAAAGCGGAATACGAGGCCTCGGGCGCGAAGGACAAGCAGCTCGCGTTCATCGAAGGGGCGGACCACTTCATGCGCACGGGCGGAACGAAAGCACACCTCGGCGATCCGCGGCCTCGCCTGATGAAGATGCTCATCGAATGGACGCGCGCTCGTTTCGCGCCATGATGCAATGTGACAATCTTTCGCGGCGGGATGCGGTGCGGTAATCTTCGAATTCCGCCATGGAAGGCCACCCTAGCTCAGTTGGTAGAGCAGCTGATTCGTAATCAGCAGGTCGTCGGTTCGAATCCGACGGGTGGCTCCAGAAAATCCAGGCTAGTGCTAATTTCTTTGAGGTCATCGGCCTGGCCACGCCGTGAAACTATTGCCGATCGTCCGAATCTGCCAAGAAAACGTTACAACGCCGAGAATTGGCACCGTCAATGGGCATTGAGATCAAAGACGGGCCGCTTGAATCAATCCCAAAGTGACGCACAAACGTAAAGCTACTTTTGGAGGGGTCGGCATTCGAGCTGTGGTTCTTCTGTCTTGAGTTGGCGAATAGCACACGACCGGCTTTGAAAGAGAATCCGCCGTCGAAACGACGACCCTGTACATGCGTATTGGCGCGTCACTCAAATTGTTTAGAAGTTTGTGACGTTGGCACAATGAAAGAATCGCGATGGGTTTGACCCAGGCGTGCGCAATTTCGGATGCTGTGCAGGCGTCTCGTCGGGGATACACATATATAGCAGCTATGAGTGAGCAAAGACCGGTTCGCGTCGCGGTGGTCGGCGGAGGTTGCGCCTCGATGGCGGCGGCTTTCGAGCTAAGCC
>DATGKG010000465.1:0-7448 GCA_035294805.1 Binataceae bacterium (SeqCode)
GCCCGCGAGCAACTCCGCGACGTTTTGCCGGCGCTGCTGTCCGTCGGCCATCCCTTCAAGATGTGATATGAACCCCGAGCGCACGACGATCTCATCGAGGATGCCACGCACCGACATCTCGGGCGCGCGCACTATAAGGTCGTGCAGCCACAGATAGAGCGTCGTGGCCGCCTTCGCGATGCGCAAGGCGACGTCGCGCGCGGTTTCCATCCGACCCATCGCCTCGAGCATCGTGATGCCCTCGTGCGCCGCCATCTCTTTCATCACCTCGATGGTGCGGGCGCCGATTCCGCGCGGCGGCGCGCCCAGCAAGCGCTCGAGGCTGACCGCATCGGCAGGATTCGCGATCACCCGCAGATACGCGAGCAGGTCGCGTATTTCTTTCAGTTCGTAAAATCGATGGCCACCGACGACGAAGTAGGGCATCCGTCGGCGCACCAGCGCCTCTTCGATGATTCGTGACTGCGCGTTGACGCGATAGAAGACCACCACATCGGCGGGACGGAACTTGTTCGTTTCCACCATCGATGCGATTTCGCGCGCGATATAGTCAGCCTCATCGCGTTCGGTCATCGCGGTGAAATAGGTGACCTTCTCGCCGCTGTCGTTTTCGGTCCACAGGGTTTTTTCCTTGCGCTCGCGATTGTGCGCGATCACCGCGCCGGCGGCTGCGAGGATGGTCTTGGTCGAGCGGTAATTCTGCTCGAGCTTGAAAATCTGCGCGTTGGGAAAATCGTGCTCGAAATCGAGGATGTTGCGGATGTCGGCGCCGCGCCATTTGTAGATCGATTGATCTTCGTCGCCGACCACGCAGATGTTGCCGCTGCGCGCCGAGAGCGCCTTCACCAGCAGATACTGCACGCGATTGGTGTCTTGGTATTCATCGACCATCAGATGCGTCGCGCGCCGCTGATATTTTTCGAGTATTTCAGGATGGTCGCGAAACAGTTCGTATGTGAGGAGCTGCAAATCGCTGAAGTCCATCGCGTTGATGGCGCGCAGACGCTCGCGATAGAGCCGGTAGATATGCGCGATGGCATTGTCGCGTCCGCTCTCGGCCTTCGCGGCCAGCTCGGCGGGCGAAATCGCTTCGTTCTTGGCCTGCTCGATACGGGCGCGCGCAATTTCGGGCGTCGGCGAATCGGTGAGCGCAGCTTCTTCGATGACGTCGCGCAGCAGACCGAGCGAATCGCCTTCATCGAGGATAGAAAAATTCTGCTCGAAGCCGACCGCGCGCGCCTCGGCGCGTAAAATCCGCGCGCATGCCGAATGAAACGTGCTGACCCACGGCGGTGCGGACCCCTCGATCAGCGCCGCAACTCGCTCGCGCATCTCGGCCGCGGCCTTGTTGGTGAACGTGACCGCGAGGACCTCGCGCGGGTCGGCGTTGCGCTCGCCGAGCAGGTGGGCGATACGATATGTGATCGCGCGGGTCTTGCCGGAGCCGGCCCCCGCGAGAATCAGAATCGGGCCGTCGGGCGCGAGCACCGCGGCGCGTTGCTCGGGATTAAGAACGTCCAGATTCAGTGCCATCGGAATGCGATCGAATACAACTTCATGCGTGGAATTGCAGGATACAGGCTTCGATCGGATGAGCAAACTATCGCGGTGGATTTGTGATTGACGTGGCGAAGTACGAACCGCGCGACAAATATTATCGCAAGGCCCGCCAGCAGGGATTGCCGTCGCGCGCGGCATTCAAAATCGAGGAGTTGCTCGCGCGCATCAAGCTGCCTGCGGATGCGCGCGTGATCGACCTCGGATGCGCCCCCGGCGGATGGCTCGCGATCCTGGGCGCGACGGTCGGCAAGAGCGGCCGCATCATCGGAATCGATTTGGCTGCGTGCAAAGGCTTCGGCCCGTCGGTCGAGACGCTTGTCGCCGATATCCGCGATGCCACGCTGCCCGACCTCATTAGAGAGAAATTTGGTCGCCCTGCGGATCTCGTAACCAGCGACCTCGCGCCGAAGTTGACCGGCATCCGCGATCGCGATGATGCGCAATTCGTGGAGCTGATCGATGCGGCTCTCGCGCTCGCATCGCGCACGCTGAAGCCAGGTGGCACGATGATCGCGAAGTTGTTCATGAGCGCGACGTTCAAGGCGATCGTCGCGCGCTTCGAGAAAAACTTCGCGAAGGTGGAGGTGACCAAAGTAAAAGCTACGCGTCCTGGATCATCGGAGCTTTACATCATCGCGCGCGGCTTCAGAGCATTTCACTAACGATGAGCCGCGGGTTGCGCAAACAATTGCGCGGTTGAAATTCGACGAATGGGGGGACCAGTCCGAAATGATGACTTCAATTCAAAGAATCGCTCATTTGGCGGCGGACCATCGGCGCTTTCGCCGCGTATACCAGAAGTACAGGCGCCATACGATGATTTCCGAATTGACCTACGTTGGCAATCTTCGCTTGATGAAAAACATCGCCAGTGTTGAAGGTGACGTTATTGAGTGTGGTACGTGGCGCGGCGGTATGATCGCGGGAATCGCGGACGTGCTTGGAAGCCGGCGCCGATACTATCTATGCGACAGCTTTCAGGGACTTCCACCGGCGAAAGAGATTGACGGGGCAGCAGCCAGAGCGTGGCAGTCAGACACCGGCGGTCCGGAATATTACAACAATTGCACTGCCTCGGAAGAGGAAGCGCGGGCCGCAATCTCGCTCTCCGCCGCGACGGATTATCAAATCGTCAAGGGTTGGTTTGAACAGACTCTGCCTCGACTTCCAGCGCGACCCATCGCACTGCTCCGAATGGATGCGGATTGGTACGACTCCACCAAATGTATCCTGGATAATTTGGCTGAACGCGTGGCTTCGGGCGGGTTAATCATTGTGGATGATTACTACCAATGGGAAGGATGCACGCTTGCCGTAAATGAATTTGCCGCTCGAAAGAAGTGGCGGATCCGGCAAAACATTTATGGCGTCTGTTACATAGTGGTTTAGCTCCGCGAAGTCATTATCCGTGAGCGTCGTACTTGCACGCCTCCGATTCAACTTTTGCCTCCTCGCGCGCTTCTGATGCTTTAGTACATAGTGTGCCTGGCCGGTGAAAGACCGCCAGCTACGATCCATTGTGCATTTTTATTAGCTAGAGGTTCTGGCGTATATGCCGGCTCCGCTACGCCGGGGCCGCGGCAACTGGCGAAAGGGGCGAGGCTCTACGGCGGCCGGTGGAATAGCCGACGTGTAAGCATGGTCTATGCTTCGACCTCGCTGGCGCTCGCAGCAATCGAGACCTTTATAAACCTGGAACCGAACCTCGCGCCCGATGATCTGGTCTCGATTAATGGCGAGATCCCCGGCGATCTCAAGTTCGACGCGCGAATGTTCCGCAGTTGATTCTCCCTCTCCTGATGGGCGCGGGCGATCGCAAGACTCTGGAGAACAGGCGTCAGGCTGTTCATCTTTTGTGCGTCGATCGCCCGCCGTTGGCACTACATCGAGGTGCGAAGCTTCGCGAAGGTGGAAGTAACCAAGGTGAAAGCTGCGCGTCCCGGATCATCGCAGTTGTACCTCATCGCGCGCGGCTTTCGCGGCTGATTTGGTGCGGCACGACCTTCAGCCTGTGGTGGTCTGGTGCAGCCTCCCGCCGGAGGATGGGGATCATCGGCGTGAGTGCGCGGCGACGAAAGCGCTATTCGATCTCGTCCGGGTTGATATTCTTCTCCACCGGATCCATTCGCTGCTTGTATCCTTGCGGATCGATCTGGTGGTACTGCCCGTTCGGATCGGCCGCCCAGGTTCCCTCGTTGTTTTGGTAGACGCCGGGCTGTGCATCATAAGGCAGTTCGGTGACTTGTCCGGTTTCGGAATTGCGATAGTACTGGTAGCCGCGCACACCTTGCTGGTCGTAGCGGTTGTAGGTGTTGCTAAGAGAGTCCTGATTCTTCTGCCATCCCCCGTTGTAATCCTGAAATCCCTGCTGTACCGCCTGATGATTCTGCTGCATCGCCTGGAAGTTGCGCTGCTGCTGCGCCAGTGCGGGTCCGTAGTTGGTACCGCCCATGGTGGTCATCGACCAGTATGCGTACTGCTCGAAGGTCATCCGTGGGCCGTTCCGGGCGACATACTGCTGGTAGCCTGCGACGAGTTGAGGGCGGTAGGTGTTGATGTACCGTTGCAGCAACTGCTGCTGCGACGCCTGATTCTGCATCATCCGCGCCCGCAGCTGCGCGTTGAACTGCTGATCGAATTGCGCATTCTGCTGCGCCATGCCGTAGCCTTGCGCGCGGGCAGTACCGAGTCCCAGCGCCGGCGCGAGACCGACCAGAAGAGCCAACATCCAGCGGTTGGAGCTCATTGCGAACCCTCCCCCGAAAAAACGATATGACAGGCTTACTTCCTCCTACTCGAGGGGCAAGGCTAAGACAACCAGCCTATCCGGAGCGGGAATTTGCGCTTCGATCCCTCTTCCCATTGGAACTACATTCGAGGCGGGCCTACACTGATTGCGCAGAGGGGCCTAATGAAAAAGCGGAATCTTTCAGTCACGCTTTCCATTTTCACCTTCCTGTTCGTGGCAACCTGCGCGCATGCGCTTTCCGAAGACGACTACCGCCAGCTCGAAACTTTCGCCAACGTGCTCGCCGTCGCGCAGAAAAACTACGTCACTCCCGTTCCCACCAAGAAACTGGTCGACGGCGCGATTCAGGGGATGCTGACGTCGCTCGATCCGCATAGCGCCTATCTAACCGGCGAGCGCTACCGCGACCTCGAAGTCAACACGCGCGGCAGCTTCGGAGGTATCGGGATCACGGTGACGATCAAGGACGGCGTGCTCACCGTCACGGATGCGATGAAGGATACGCCGGCGGACCGGGCCGGAATCAAAGCGGGCGATCAGATCATCAAGATCGACAATCAATCGACCAGCGCGATGTCGCTGGATGGCGCCGTCGGCATGATGCGTGGTCGGCGCGGCAGCAGCGTGCGGCTGATCATACATCGCACGGGCCTGGCGAATCCGATGAACATTCTGGTTGCGCGCGATGTGATCAGAATTCATTCGGTCGATTCCAGGAGCATCGACGGCTACGCCTACATCCGGCTCGACCAATTTCAGGAGACCAGCGACGAGGAGGTCGAGAAGCGCGTCGAGAGCTTTCAGAAGGAAGACCATGGCAGGATTCGCGGGCTGGTGTTCGACTTACGAGATAATCCGGGCGGACTCCTGAGCCAGGCCATCAAAATTGCCGATGAATTCCTCAACGGCGGCATGGTCGTATACACGCAGGGGCGCGACCAGAGCCAGCGCGAGAAATACTTTGCGCATTCGAAGTCGGGCTTCTACGCGTATCCGATGATCGTTCTGGTCAATGGAGGCACCGCGAGCGCGAGTGAGATCGTCGCTGGCGCTTTGCAGGATCAGGGACGCGCGCTGATCGTAGGCACGCAGACGTTTGGCAAGGGATCGGTGCAAACCATCCTGCCGATCGACGATCATTCGGCATTGCAACTCACGACCGCGCGCTACTACACGCCGGCGGGCCGCTCGATTCAGGCGGTCGGCATCACGCCCGATGTGCAAATTGATGATCCGCGTCCGGCGCTGGCGCTGAAGGAAGAGGAGAAGGAGCAGGTCGAGACGATCCCGCGTGCGGCCTCGCGCCCCGAGCTTCCGGCAGCGCCGACCGATCCGGAACCCGAGTGGGCAAGGGACGTTCAGCTCACGAAGACGATCGAGATCTTAAAGCATTGGGACAGCTTCAAGACGCAGCTCGTCAAAAAGGAAACGGTCATCGGTTGATTGCTCTGCCCTGTTCCCCTTCCACTTTAGGGGAGGGGTTAGGGGTTAGGTCTACACACGCGCCACAACTGCGTCGTTGAGATGTAAATCGTCAGCGGGACCATCGGCGCGAGGTAGCGGACGTTCTCGCCGTACTCCATGAATGCCTGCACTATCGAGCCGACAAGAACGATCGCGATGATGCCGAGATCGAAGTCGAACCGTGCACGCCCTCGTATCCATCGTGAAACGGCCAGCGCCGCGGTGATGAGGAACGCGAGATTGATCGCGAGTTGGAAAGATCCGAGGACCAGCAGCATCGCGTAGCCGGCGCCTCCCGCCGAATCTTTGTAGGCGCTGACGAAATCGAAAAATCCGAAGCCCCAGAATCGCATCCACGCGCGTGCGACCGATTGGAGATACAGCATCGGATGCTGCGCGAACATCTGAAGCGACATGCGCGTGAGCTCTTTCGATAACTGCGCGGTTGTGAGTCCGGTCGCGCGTTTGATTTCATCCTCGGCCAGCCAAATCGTCATCGTATGACTGCCCATCCGCGAGATTTGCCATGCGCGATCGCGGAGGTAGATATCGGCGATCCGCGCATACCGCGGCGGCGCGAGTTCCATGAATCCGCCGCTGTGATTGCTGAGATTAAATCCGGTCGTGGTGGTGACGCCGAAATAATCGATGGTGTGCTGGTTGACCGCCGACCATCCCAGAGCGAACACGAGTGTCGGCGCGAGGACGAGCGCCAACGCGGTTCGCATTCGGGCGCGCGAGAGCACCAGGCAGAAGTAGAGCGGCGCGAGGTACAGAAACATCGGACGCGTCATGCCTGCGAGCGCCGCGGCGATTCCGAGCAGCGCGTAGTTCCACGATCGCGAGCCGCTATCGGCATCGATATCGATGCGCGCGAACGCCAGCATCGAGAGCACGATCCAGAAGGTGCAGAGCGTTTCGCTATAGATGATTTGCTCGTAGAGCAGTTCGCTCAGCGCGAGGCTGCTCAGCAGTCCGACGATGAAGGATACGGCGACGTTGCGGGTTCGGTACCACGCGATGCGAAACATCATCGCGGCGACCGCGACACCGAGCACGCACTGAATCCATCGCACGACGCTCCAATCCATGCCGGCAATCAGGAGCAGCATCGGATAGACGGGTGTGCGGCGGCCGTCGTAGCGACTGAAGTCGAAGTTGCGGATCGCATCCGCCGTGAGGACGAAGCCGGAGGTGTCGTACGAAGCGCGCTCGCGAAAGTTCAGCGCGATCGCGACGCGCACCAGAATCGAAATTGCGATGAGCGCGAAGAACGCGCGCGAGAGGCGACTCTCGTGCCGCGCATTCGATGAAGCATCGTCCCGCATCGTGATGAATGCGGAGACTAGCCGCCGCACCTCTCATCGACAAATACCACGGCGCGGGAAATCGAGACCCGAAGGGGGCGCGCAGTGCCGCGCCGCGGGCGCTCGCGAAGCCGATTCGGGCTGTCTGAGGGCCGAATCGAAATTAAAATGCGGCGGAGCGAAGCGGAGTCGAGAAACAATTAAATCGAGACCCGAAGGGGGCGCGCAGTGCCGCGCCGCAGGCGCTCGCGAAGCCGATTCGGGCTGTCTGAGGGCCGAATCGAAAGTAAAATGCGGCGGAGCGAAGCGGAGTCGAGAAACTATAAAAAAAGGATGCGCGCCCTCATCCATTGCCAAATCTGGTTGGG
>DATGKG010000466.1:0-4424 GCA_035294805.1 Binataceae bacterium (SeqCode)
CTCTTGAACAGGTCGCCGAGCGCTTTCAGGTTGCGATTGAACATCCGCAGGTTGAACAGCGCTTTGCCGTTGGTCTCGCGCGTGATCCGCAGAAAGGTTTCCGACCAGTGCTCGCCCCGCGCGGAGGCCATCGCGTACAAATTGTTCTCCGGCGCCGCAGTGTAATCGGGTGACGCATCGGCGCCGAGATAGAAGACATGCTTCATGTCGACGAAAGTGGAATTTTCGCCCCGAGCTTCTTCGATAAGTTTGGCGCTGAATTCCGCATCGTCGAGCGCAGCAAGGCGCGCCGCGAAGTTGAACGCTCGCAACCGATGCCAAGTCTCGCCCGCGATCGGCAGATTCGACTGCAAGCCGAACATAAAACCTGAGCCGCGAACCTGCGTGATCGCGGTGACGTCGCGCCGCTTGCAGAACCGATCAAGAAACTCGCGCGCCTGTACCCCCGCATTGTCATCGGAGCCCGCGCCGAAGCTGAACAGGATGCGGCTTTTGCCGTCGTCCGCGATGGACTTCAGCACGCTCAGATCCGCGCCAACCGCTTGCATCAGAGCGTGGCGCGGTGCGACCGCTTTCGCGATCTCGACCAACTCGATCGGATCAGCGAAGGTGCCGGGAATTGAGCGCCCATCCGGAAGCTTGTGCGGCGCATAACGATTGGTGGAAAAACCCACCGCGCCGCGATCGATGGATTTGCCTACGATGTCGGCCATCTGCCGGCGTTCATCTTCAGTGGCTTGCTCCTCGACCGCGCGCGCACCCATCACATAGAAACGCACCGCGCAGTGGCCAACCATCCCTGCCACATTGATTCCCGGCCCAAGCTGGTCGAGCGCATCGAGATAGCCGCCGTAATCCTCCCAATTCCACGGCAGGCCGGTGAGGATCGCGTGGCGCGGAATGTCCTCGACGGTCTCCATCATGCCGGCGAGCAGCTCGCGATCGGCGGGCTTGCATGGCGCGAAGGTGACGCCGCAGTTGCCGAGCAACGCCGTCGTCACGCCATGCCAGCTCACGGGCGTGAGATCGGGATCCCAACCAATCTGAGCATCGAGATGAGTGTGGATGTCGACGAATCCGGGTGAGACGATAAGTCCGCGGGCGTCGATTACTTCGCGCGCGCCGCCGACGTCTTGGTCGATTGCAGTGATTCGGCCGTCGTCAATGGCCAGGTCAGCGACAAAAGGCGCCGCCCCGGTGCCATCGACGATGGCGCCGCCCTTTACCAGGATTTCATGTGACATTGTCATCTCCTTGCGCGGATGCACATAATCGAGCCGGCATCGAGAACCACCCTTCGGACGTCCGAAATTCGCCTCCGAAGCCTTCCCAATCGTTCTTAGAATGACTATTCTAAATAGAATGACTATTCTAAAATCCGCGTTCCTGTCAAGATAATCGCTGGATGGCATCCGAACGATCAGAAACTCACGCCGCCGCGGCGGGCGGGCTCCGGCCAATCGGGGTGCGCGGCTATCGCGTCCGCGATGTCGCCAGAGCCGCGCAACGCCGCCGCGAAATCCTGCTTGGCGCCGCGCGCGCATTCGCGCGTAGCGGTTACGATGCCACCAACATGGACCAGATCGCGCACGAGTGCGGATTGGCCAAAGGTCACATCTACCACTATTTCCGCAGCAAGGAGGAAATCTTCACCGAGATCCGCGCCGACGCGGTAACCCGATTGATTGAACGCCTAACCGCCATCGCCGCCACCCACAAAGATCCGGAATTGGCTCTGCGCAAGGCTGTCTCATCTGTAGTCGCCAGAATCTTTGACGAAGCCGGACGTTATGAGCCTATGATGGCTGATCCCGTGTCGCTCAGTCCGGAGAATCGCAAGCGCATTCGAACATTGGGCAGGCGTTACGAGCAGATGTTCGCAAGTATCCTGCGCAGTGGCATCGATAAAGGGATCTTCGTCCCGGGCGATCCGAAACTCATGACCTTCGTGATCTTACGCTCTGCCTTCACCGTCGCGAACTGGTATCGCGAGGGCGGCAAATGGAAGCCGCAATGGATTGTCGATCAGGTGACGGAGCAGCTGATTAGAAGCGTGCGTCAACCCGCCCGCCACGAGAGTGATTGAGTCCGTCGTTTCCGAAGTGACCAAAACGAAACGCGCCGCCCCCAATGTGGAGGCGGCGCGTTTTCATGAAAACGATTGTTCGGCCGATGCTCAGCCCAACTCGAGCCCTTCGAGGTCGCCCTTCTCGCGCCACTTCTTCATCAGCGCGTTGAAGGCGTTGATGCCCGGGGCATACGAATTCGCGCCAAAGCCGCCCTCGACTCCTTCGCCGAAATGACCTTCGTTGTTGTAGTAACCGGGCGTACAGGTCGCGAGGAAGCGCGCCGCGACCACCGCGAGGCGTTTGATTTCCGCGACCCATTCCTCCTCCGCTTTCTTGCTCGGCTGTGTGTAGCGAAGCCCGCGGTCCATCACCTGCTTGATGATGTAGCCGATGTGCTGGGCCTGGTCGTCGAGCACCGAGGTCAGATTCACCGAGGCGCCGTTCTGCGACATTCCGAGGATGAAGCAATTCGGGAAGCCGTGGCTGGAGAAGCCGTGGTAGGTCTTCATCCCGTCCTTCCAGTAGTCGGTCAGCGTGACGCCGTCCTGGCCGATAATTTCGTAGCCTGCGCGCCGAGTCCACGCCGTGCCGACCTCGAAGCCGGTCGCGAAGATGATGCAATCAACCTCGTACTCGACGCCGTTAGCAACGATACCGTTTTTGGTGATCCGCTCGACGCCCTGACGCTCGCTGGTGTCGATCAGTTTCACGTTCGGGCGGTTGAAGGTGGGTAGATAATCGTCATTGAATGTCGGTCGCTTGCAAAACTGCCGATACCACGGCTTCAGCGCCTCCGCGACGGTTGGATCTTTGACAGTCTCATCGACGCGCGCGCGGACGCCGTTCATTTTCTGAAAGTCCGCGATCTCCATCAGCATCGCAGCCTGGCGCTTCGAGAGTTCCGCTGCGCGATGATTCTTTTTCGCCGCGATGCCGAGGTTGCGGAAGATGTCGGTCCAGCCGTCGTTGACGAGATCCTTCTCGACCGGAACGCCGATCACCATGTTGTTGAAGTTCTCGCGCCGCTCGCGTTGCCATCCGGGCTTGAGGGTCTTCGCCCACTCTGGATCAGTGGGTTTGTTTCCGCGTACATCTACCGACGAGGGCGTGCGCTGGAAGACATAAAGCTGTTTGGCGTACTTGCCGACGAAGGGCACGCATTGGATGGCGGTGGCGCCGGTTCCGATAACCGCGACGCGCTTGTCCGCGAGCTTGGTCAGGCCGCCCGAATGGTCGCCGCCCGTATATTCGTAGTCCCAGCGGCTGGTGTGGAAAGTATGTCCCTCGAAATCCTCGATGCCGGGGATAGCCGGCAACTTCGGACGGTTGAGCGGACCAGTGGCCATAATCACGAAGCGCGCGCGCATCGCATCGCCACGATCGGTCGAGACGATCCAGCGCGCCGCATCCTCATCCCATCGAAGCTCCGTCACCCGCGTCTGGAAACACGCGTTGTCGTAAAGCTTGTAATGATGCGCGATACGCCGCGAATGCTCATAGATCTCGGGCGCGAAGGAGTACTTCTCCTTCGGTATATAGCCTAGCTCTTCGACTAGCGGCAGATAGCAATAGCTTTCGATGTCGCATTGAGCGCCCGGATAGCGGTTCCAATACCAGGTGCCGCCGAAGTCGCCGCCCGACTCGATGATGCGAACATTGTGCAGGCCGGCTTCGTGGAGGCGCGCGCCGGCGAGCAATCCGCCGAAGCCTCCACCGATGACGACCACGTCGACCTCATCGTTCAGCGGAGCGCGATCGATCGGCTTCACATAAGGATCGTCGAGGTAATGAGCAAACTTGCCGGTGACTTCGACATACTGCGCGTTGCCATCGGTGCGGACGCGCTTGTCGCGCTCCTGTTTGTACTTTTCGCGCAAGGCGTCGGGATCGAAATCCAGCTTTAGGTCTTCGATAAAAGATGTCTCGTCCATTTCTCCGTTCTCGCTAATAAGATTCAGATTGGCAACTGTTACTGTAGACTATCTAACTAACACAAGTCTGGCCAGTTTAGTCACGGCAGGCTCCCGCCAAACTACAAACCGCCACGCCGCGACGGCCTTCGCGCAGGTCGTTACGATCGTATCCGTTGGTCAGATATCCGAATGAAATGCCGCTTGCGGGATCCGCCCATCCGATCTGACCGCCGAACCCCGGATGCCCGAACGACTCCGGCGAGTTGGTGCGTCCGAAGCCGCGCAAGTTCGCTTTGCCGTCGTCGCCGGCAATCACGATTCCGAGCGCGCGATTCGCGGTGATGCCGCGCGCGGGATCGATAAGCTTGCCGCTGCGGATGCGCCGCGCTTCGCGCAATGGCGTCCGATCAATCCGCCGGGCGAGAAGTTCTTTTACCATGTC
>DATGKG010000467.1:0-3614 GCA_035294805.1 Binataceae bacterium (SeqCode)
GGGGCGCGGCATCGAGCCATGCCCAGGAGGCGCATTTACCGTCATCTTGACGGTGACGAAACCTTTCTCGGCGACCTGGATCGGATAGAAGCGCGCATCGCCCAGATGCACGGTGAAGCCGCCAATCTCGTTAAGCACGTAGCCCGCGCGAATCAGGTCGGGATAGCGCTCGACGAGGAACTTCGCGCCCATCTCGGAGCCGGCTTCCTCGTCGGCGACCGCGGCGAGAACCAGATCGCATTCGGGCTGGATGCCGACGCGCTTGAGCGACGTCATCACCGCCAAGTCCATCGCGCACTTGGGTTTCATGTCGATGGAACCGCGCCCCCATACGCATCCGTTGGCGATGTCGGCGGAAAATGGCGGCCGCGTCCACTGCGCCGCTTCGACCGGGACCACATCGACATGCGAAGACATCAGCAGCCCGGGCTTGGAGGAATCGCGCCCCTTCATCCTCGCGACGAGGTTGGCGCGGGTCGGCGCGCTCTCGCGCACGGTAAAGTCAATGCCATGGCGCCCGAGCACATTGGAGTAGTAATCGATCGCGATCCGCTCGTTGCCGGGTGGGTTGCTGGTATCGAGCTTGACCAGTTCGCGCAAGTGAGTAAGTGATTCTTCCTTGATTCGGTCCCAGGGTAATTTCATCGCGAGGGCGAACTCCGCTTCATAGACTTTGTAAAATGGATGCTCATTAAATCAGTTGCGGCGTTGCGCTTGTAGGGCTTTCGGAAAGTGGCGAGACTAGCGAAATGCTGATCGACAATCCCAAAGGCGGTTTCAGTTTCGTCAAAGGCATCGGGCCATTCTCCTCGGGCGCGCTGGCGAACGCCGGTTCCGAGATCGTCCACGCGGTCGCAATTCCCCTCATCAAGCTCGACGACGGCTATGGCGTCATCGAGCGGCACCTGCGCGACGTGGGCCGTCCACTAAACGCCGTATGCGGGATGGAACTGCGCATCCCGAAGCCGCTTACCTTGACAGGCTTCGACGAATTCAATCGCGGATACTTAAAGCGGCTGGCCGCGTGGGACATTCATCTCGACGGCAACAATCCGATCGCGCGCACCAATGTCGCGATCGAGATTTCGCCAGTCGCCGAGCCCGCGCTGTTCGGCTTCTACTACACGGTGCCGTCCTCGAATCGATCGCGAACTTTCGTGCTCGCGGGCGCCGGCGAAGTGAAGTCGATGAGCGGCGCGAACATCGAAGTTGTCGCCGGCGCCGATTTGTCGCCATCGGGCCTCGTGCAGAAGACGAAATTCGTGATGGACCTGCTCGCATCGCGCCTCGGCGAAATGAAGATGACGTGGGCTGATGCGACCGCGGTGAACCTCTATACGGTGCATGATGCGAATTCCGTCGTCGCATCGACGATATTACCGGCGCTCGGCCTCGCCGCGCATCGCGGGATCACCTGGCATTACACACGGCCTCCGATCGACGTGATGCAATTGGAAATCGACGCGCACGCGGTGGTGCGGGAGATTGTCATTTCCCGCGGCTGAGCTCCCGAAGCCGCGGGAAATGAAAGCCTACGAGCGAGGGCCGCCGTACAGCGCCAGTTCCTGATCCATGCTCTGTACGGTGCGGCGAACCTCCGCGAGCTGTCGCTCTACGATCGTGCGCAATTGGGCCGGCAGATCCTGCGCCAGCGCCTTTTGATATTCCTCGATGACGTCCTCGGCTTCCTTGCGGCACCAATCCACCACGCCGGTGTCGCCCATGCTCATTTGGACGTTGATTTCCATTTCGATGCGCTTCAGCACGCCGCCGAAGCTGCCGTGCTCGCTTTTGTGGATACCGAGGCGTTCGCGCTGGGCCTCGAGTTCATCGGCCATGCGCTTGCGCTCGTCTGCTTTAGCTGTGAAGAAGCGGCCGAGTCGTTCGCGGCTGACGTCGAGATTGGCGTGACGATAGCGCTGCTCGCTATCGACGGCTACGGAGATGAGACGGTCCAGCATTTCCTGGAGTTTCTTGTCGGGGTTCATCAGGTGTATTCCTCAGGTTCAGGTTATGCCCCCATGACGTAATTTTACCTGTACCGGTGGATGACTTCGATGCCCGAGGTGCGACTGGCAGACGCAATCGGGCGGTTTTCGTGCAGAAGCGTCATTGTTGGTGCTCTCAAGATCATTTTCGCGCGCAATTGAACCTGCGTGTAAAATCGACCCGCATCAGCATGGATATGAATAGACACTCCCGCTTTGCTACCACCATCGCGCTTACGATGCTCTTTGCTTTGATGCTTGCGGCGCGAATCGCCTATGCGGAACATCGCGCCGCGTATGATGAAGCTGCTCCGGGGCTCTTCCCGGAAGCGCGGACGGCTCTGGAACGTCATCGCGCAGCGCTGATGAAGATTGCCGGCGTGTCCCTCGCATACGTCGCCACCAATGGCGACATCGTGGTGCGAGTGAGAAAGCTCACACCCGAACTCGATGCGCAAATACCCAAAGAGCTTGACGGATGCCACGTGCGCATCGCGAGCGTGGCTGATGTGCTGCGGCGCCATCTGCATGAACTGGAGGGGATTGCAGGCGAGGACCAGGTGTTCGGCTATGATGTCGAAACGTTCCCGGACGGCGTGCTGGTCATCGTCGTGCGGGTGCGCCGGCCGGATTGGGAATCGCCGATCAAAGTGCCGACCAACATCGAGGGGATTCCGCTGCGCATCGTCATCGCGCAAGAAAAGCTGCAGGACTAATAAGGGCGCGCGCGCATCCTCAAAGGCTGCCGCGCCTTAGGTTGTGGACTGCTTTCATACTGTTAACAGATGTGATTCTATGCCTTGGCCTGTGTCCGCCTGTGCGTTATAAGAACCGCGATCGAAGTCCTATCTGAACGGCCGAAACTGTAACCAACGTGCTGGTTTGACTGCCCGTCCCGCTGGCGCGGGTGAAGAAAGGTCTCCGACAATGTCGCATCCGACCCTCAATGTACTGTTTGTCTGCGAAGCTAATTCAATCCGCAGCATCATGGCCGAGGCGATCCTCAATCGCTTTGGCGGCGACCGCTTCACCGCATTCAGCGCGGGCTTCGAGCCTGCGGCCGAACTTCATCCGCTAACGGTCGAGATGGCGCAGGCAAGCGGCATCGGGATCGGCCACCTGAAGCCCAAAAGCGTTCGCGAGTTCACCCTGGCCTCTGCTCCCCGCATGGATTTCGTGATTGCCATGGGGAAAAATCCAGCGCGCGCGCTCG
Organism: Binataceae bacterium (SeqCode); assembly: GCA_035294805.1. GTDB lineage: Bacteria > Desulfobacterota > Binatia > Binatales > Binataceae > DATGKG01. The sequence goes on from DATGKG010000467.1 coordinate 3,202, forward strand.
GCGGATTTCCCGGCAACCCGATGCACGCGCAATGGGGAATCAGCGATCCGCTCACGACGCACGGGGACCTCATGCTGCATCGGTCGGCATTTCGTCGGGCGTGGCAGGAGCTGGAAACTCGCATCCGGCTGTTCGTACTGCTACGTCACCATAGCGAGCCTTCGAAGGAGATTCTCCCGTTAAGACAGGAGCAAAGTGCCTAGACGATGGTATCGGGATTCTGCGCCAGTGCCGCTGCGTGAAACGAAGCCGCTGCACCAAGATCGGGGAAAATTGGTAGAAAATTCGCATTCTGATCGATTCATGCGATAGCAATTCGCATTTCGCTACATTTCATCATCAGCCCGAACGCAAAACCCTAGGATTTCTCGTACTGCCCAAATGGCACCGGCCTTGCTCTGTAACCCGCAAGA
>DATGKG010000468.1:0-2987 GCA_035294805.1 Binataceae bacterium (SeqCode)
TTTCTTCTTGATCCTCCCTTAGTGTTCGAGAAGGGCCGCTGCGGCCCGCATCTGCCGCCTGGCTCCGAATCCACGCCTCCTTGATCATGCGCCTAAAGATATCTCGCCACTCGTCCGACCTTGGTGCCTTGGTGTTTTGTCTGGATGCCTGCTCTGCGGCCCCCCAAGGGAAGGTCAGGTCTACCGCTGCCCACTCCATCGCGATAACTTCTCCTCTCATGGGAGGGCAGCTCGATCTCGCGCTCGGTCCGCCGCGCGCGCGCGCTTCGGCGCTCACGGTCGGCGAACTGGTTCGCCTGGTGCGCGACGCACTCGATGCGCGCTTCGGCGATTGCTGGGTCACCGGCGAGATTTCCAACGCGCGCTTCGCCAACTCGAATCATTTCTACTTCACGCTGAAAGATGCCGACGCGCAGATCAACGTCGTGATGTTCTCCTCGGCCAAGCGCCGCCTGCGTTTCAAACCCACCGACGGGATGAAGGTGGTCGTGCGCGGGCGCGTGAATATTTACGAGACGCGCGGCACGCTGCAATTCTATGCCGAAGAGATGGAGCCGCGCGGCGCCGGCGCACTCCAAATCGCATTCGAGCAGCTCAAGAAACGTCTCAACGATGAGGGTCTGTTCGATGCCGCGCGCAAACGCGAGCTGCCGTTTTTGCCGCGCACCGTCGGCATCGTCACCGCGCTCGGCGGCGCCGGTCTGCGCGATATCCTCCGCGTGCTGCTGGATCGATTTCCCAATCTCCACGTGATAATTCGCCCCGCGCGCGTGCAGGGCGAGGGCGCGGCGGACGAAATCGCTGATGCGATCGCGGACCTCAATCGGCAGGGGCGCGCCGAGGTTATTATCGTGGGGCGCGGTGGCGGATCGCTGGAAGATTTGTGGGCGTTCAATGAGGAAGTTGTTGCGCGCGCGATCTTTCGCTCGCGCATTCCGATCGTCTCGGCGGTCGGCCACGAGATCGATTTCACCATCGCGGATTTCGTCGCCGACAAACGCGCGCCGACGCCGACGTTCGCGGCTCACGTCGTGGTGCCCGCGCGCGTCGAGCTGCGCGAGCAGATCGGCAGCCTCGATCGGAAGCTGACCGCCTCGATGCGCAAGCTGCTCGATGACCTCGCCGAGGACGTCGACTATCTCTCAGCGCGGGTGAAGCATCCGCGCGCGCTGATACGCGAGGCGCACCAGCGCGTCGATGAAATGTCGAAAGAACTCGCCGCCGCGATGAACGCGCGTATCCGCGATGCGCGCCGCGTCGTACGCGAGCATAGCGCGCGGATTCGCCCGCCCAGCGCGATTGCGCGCGAGGTGCGGATTCGCACGCGCGAGCTGTCCCGCATGATGGCACAGGCGATGACGATTCTCGCGCATCATCGGCGCGCGGCGGTCGAGCGCGCGTCGGTATCGCTGATTCGCGCCGGCACGGTGGTGGTCGAAAAGCATCGCGCGCGGTTGGGTTCGCTGGCGACGCAACTCGATGCGACGTCGCCACTTAAATGTCTCGAGCGCGGCTATGCGGTGGTGACCAATCTTCGCGACGGCCGCGCCGCGATGGATGCGCAGGCGGTCGAAATCGGCGACGAGTTGGAGATCCGGCTGCGACGTGGCAAATTGCGGGCGCGCACTGAGGGGCGTGAGGTGTGAGGAAGTCATCATGGCTACTCCGACAAAAGCGAAGAAGTTCGAAGAAGAACTGAAAGACCTGGAGGAGATCGTCGGCAAGATCGATTCCGGCGAACTCACCCTCGAAGATTCCATTGGCGCATTCGAGCGCGGCGTCGCGCTGGTCCGCACGCTCAATCAAAAGCTCGACGAGATCGAAAAGAAGGTCGAGGTGCTGAGCCGCAACTATCAGGGCGATCTGCGCACTACCCCGTATGAAGGCGAGGACGGTACTTCCACGCCGCCCGCTCGCCGCGAGAGTCCGGCCGTCGAGCGAACTGCACCGAACCCGAACCCTCCGGCGAAATCCGCGCACGCCAAGACCGGCGACGAGGATGACGACATCCCATTTTGAATGTGGCGCAGGCCTCAGCCTTCGCGCTTTCCTCCTTATCGCGGATGCGCACGCGGCTTGACCTCGAAATGACGCGGCGCGGGCTGGCCGAGAGCCGCGAGGGGGCGCAACGCCTCATCATGGCCGGGCGCGTGCGGGTGAATTCACGACCCGCCTCGAAGGCGGATCTCCGCGTCGATGCCGAAACCGCAATCGCCATCGTTGGCGCCACTTCCGAGTATGCGAGCCGCGGAGGCTACAAGCTCGCCGCCGCCATCGATCACTTTCAGGTTGATATCGCAGGACGCCGCGTACTCGATGTGGGAGCCTCGACCGGAGGCTTCACTGATGTGCTGCTTCGGCGGGGCGCCGCCTCCGTGATCGCGCTCGATGTCGGATATGGCCAACTCGCCGAGAAGCTGCGGCGCGATGCGCGCGTCATCACGATAGATCGCACCAACATCCGAAACGTCACATCCGCCGACCTCCCCTACCCGCCCGATCTCGTCACTATCGACACGAGCTTCATTTCGTTGCGACTGGTGTTGCCTGCGGTGATGGCGATCGCCGCGCCAAATGCCGACATCATCGCGCTGGTGAAGCCGCAATTCGAAGTCGGCAAGGGCAAGGTCGGCAAGGGCGGCATTGTACGCGACGCCGCGATGCGAAAGGACGCGCTCGATTCGATTCTTGCATTCGCGCGCGCGGCCGGCCTCGAGATCGCGGGCTCGGTCGAATCGCCAATCACCGGGGCCGAGGGCAACATCGAATATCTCGCGCTCTTCCGGAAGCGATCGGCCTAGTCAGCGTTAGCTGACGTTCCAATGAAGCGCAACTACATCATTGGCCTCGACATGGGCGGCACCAACATTCGCACCGCGGCGGTTTCGAAAGATGGCGACGTGCTGCTGATGCTGCGTGCGCCCGCGCGTGCGAAGGGCACTGCGATGGATACCGTCGCGAACATCTCCGCGCAGGTACTCGCGCTC
>DATGKG010000469.1:0-3058 GCA_035294805.1 Binataceae bacterium (SeqCode)
GCGCTGATGCTCGACGACGGCGGTATCGAGATGATGGGCGTCGAGATGGAAGTCGGACGCAAATGGTTTGAGCGTAAGGACAACGGCTGGTTCGCCCACAACTTTCAACTGATGCCGGCCGGCACGCGATGGCAGCTGCACGACTATGATGGCGAGCCCGTGGTGCTCGTGCTCGCTCAGCATGAAGGCAAGGACGTCCTCTTATCCGTGATGCGGCTGGAAGCGATCGACGATCGCATCTCGCGGATTCGCAGCTACGCATTTTCGCCGGAGACGCTGGATGAAGTCGCGGAAACCTTGGGCCTCCTGCGCAGCCCCGCGATGTACAGTTTTCTGGACCTCGGCCAGAAAAGTCAGATTTCCTGAGAAGGAATTCCGCTCCTAAGAACAGCCCAACTTCATCCTGCTGTCACGCAGCAGTTCTCACCTCACGTAAATCGGGTTCGAGTAAATCCATGGATGGCCGCGGCGGTAGGCCTCGACGCGATAGGCGCCCGGACCCGTCGGTGCGTATTCGAAGGTCGAGACATTGGTGTCCGAGGCGAACTCGCTGCCGTTGCCGAGAATCACCACCTTGTCGGCCGCCGCCGGCATCTCGACTTTCAGCTTAAGCCCGGGCGCCATCGCGATCTCGTCGCCCATCATCACTTTGCGCTCGCCCGAGTGCGCGAAGAACATGAAGTTCGGCACATAGCCGAGAACGTCGAATGCGACGTAAGCGTGGCCGTGTTTGAGCGCGTCGATCATCGGATCGGCCTGCCGCTCGCTCGCGATGATGTGCGTGGTGTAGATCTGGAAAATCTGCTCGAAGGTGCCGACGTGGGTGCCCATCACCGTCATGTTGGGCGCTGCGCCGACCCCCGCGACCAGCCCGACGCGCGCGCCGGAAATGCGATCGTAAATCGGAAGGTCATCGGACATCGTATCGAGATTCGTGAAAAAGTGGTCGGCGCCGAAAAAGACCGCGTGCAGATAAAGCGATGCGGCACTGCTCGCATGCCACGCGCGATCGAGGTTATAGATCTCGACGGTGTCTGCCAGCGCGTACTGGTCGGGTGAGCTGAAGCCCGCGAGATTCGCCGCGAGCGCGAGCCCGCCCTGATCGTGAATCTGCGCGAAGAGGTCGCGCGACGCATCGAGCGGATGCTGAATGTTGAGTGCGACGATCTCCGCGCCATTATTGCCCACCTGGTATGATGCGCCGGGGAAGAACAGCACGTTGCTGGTGAACCCGCCGATTCCGAAATCGGTCGCGTTCTGCGCCGCATCGCCAAGAAAAATGAAATCGATTTGCGCCGCGCTCGCAAGGTCCGCGAGCTTGCTCTGATCGTATCCCGACGCGCGCATCTTGCAGTCGACTACGCCGCGATAGTCGCGCAACTCGGGAAACTCCAATGCCGGCGCGACCTCGCGCTCGCTCGGCAACTCCGTGCTCGGCAGCGATCCTCCACATCCGCCGGCGAGACAGATCGCAAAAACGATGAGCAGCGCACGCGCGATCGCGGTCACCATCGCTACTTCGATGCTTCCTGCTGCGGCGCCATCGACGCTTCATAGCGCTTGATCGCGAGGTCGAGAAATTTCGCCTCCGTGTCGATGCCGATGAAGCGCCGTTTAAGCCGCGTCGCGGCGATACCGGTGGTGCCGCTTCCCACGAACGGATCGACGATCAGATCGCCCTCCTCGCTCGATGCGGCGATGATGCGCTCCAGCAGGGCGAGCGGCTTCTGCGTTGGATGCGCGCCGGATTGCTTTTCAGCAGCGGTCGGCGCGGTGAACTGCCATACCGATTTCATTTGCCGGTCGCGGTTCTGCATCCGCATCAACTTGTAGTTGAATTTGTGTTTGCTCTTCGCATCGCGTGCGGCCCACAAAATCGTTTCGGTCGAATGGGTGAAGTAGCGGCAACTCAAATTGGGCGGCGGATTCGGTTTCTCCCAGGTGATTTCGTTGAGCAGCTTGAAACCGAGTTGCTGCATCGCGAAGCCGACCGAATAGATCACGTGGCGCGTGCCCGATACCCATATGGTGCCGTTCGGTTTTAGCGCGGCGCGGCACGCCGCGAGCCACGCGCGATTGAAATCGTGCATCGCGGCGACAGATTCAAGGCGATCCCATCCGCCTTTATTGACGGAGACCATCTTGCCCGACTGACAGGTGACACCGTCGTTGGAAAGAAAGTACGGCGGGTCGGCGAAGATCAAGTCGATCGATGCATCGGCGAGTTTAGGCAGCAACGCGAGCGCGTCGCCATCATAGAGGATGAAATCGCGCCGCTCGGAAACGAAGTACGGCGCCGGATGATCGACCTCCGGCGCGGATTCGCGCAGTGAAATGCTCGCCTTCTCCACCAATGCTCCTGTGAAACGGATACCGTGCGCGATCTTCCTCTGCAACAGGCCATCGGTGCTAACATCCGGAACACTCGACTATCGGAGGCACAACAATGGCAGGTCTGGTTCTGCGCGAAGATAAAGACGGGCTCGCGACGCTCACCCTCAATCGGCCCGAGAAGCTCAACTCCATCAACGTCGAAATGTTCATCGATCTGCGCACGCACATCGACGCGATCGCGAAGGAGACCGACCGCGTCGGCCTCGTCGTCGTGCGCGGCGCGGGCAAATGCTTTTCCGCCGGCCACGATCTCGCCGATATCGGCAAGGGCGAGCGGCCACCGCGTCCGAACTTCCAGAGCGAGACCGTCGAGCGCCTCGCCGATCTGCCGCAGCCGGTGATTTCCGCCGTCCATGGTCATTGCTATACCGGCGCGCTCGAGGTCGCACTGGCCGGCGACCTCATCGTCGCGGCGGCATCCGCGAAGTTCGCCGATACGCATGCGCGATGGGCGCTGACTCCGATTTGGGGGATGAGCCAGCGGCTGCCGCGACGAGTTGGGCCGTCGAAGGCGCGCGAGATGATGCTGACGTGCCGCACTTACTCGGGCGTCGAGGCAGCGGCGATGGGCCTCGCGAATATTTGCGTGCCCGACGATTCGTTCGATAAGGAACTGCGAGCGCTGGCTGATACGATCCTCGCGAATTCGTGGTTTAGTCATCGC
>DATGKG010000470.1:0-10842 GCA_035294805.1 Binataceae bacterium (SeqCode)
TTCGAAGCGGAATACGCGGCCTGGCCGATTTGTCCATCGAACGCCGCGACCGAAGCCGTATTGATGATGACGCCACGCTCGCCATCGGCATTGGGCTGATTTTTCGCCATCGCGGCGGCGGCCAATCGAATCGCGTTGAAGGTGCCGACGAGATTCACCTGGATGACCTTATTGAAGAGGTCGAGCGAATGCGGTCCATCCTTCGAAAGCGTGCGGCTCGCGCGACCGATGCCGGCGCAATTCACCAGCACGTGCACGCCGCCGAACTTCGCGACGGTTTTCGCGACCGCATCTTTCACCTGATCGTCGGAGACCACATCGGCGGTGACGAAAATCGCCTTATCGCTCAGCGACTCCGCGACCTTCGCGCCCGGTGATGCCGCGAGATCCAGAATGGCGACACGTGCGCCCGCGCCTGCGAATTCGCGAATCGTCGCCTCGCCAAGTCCGGAGCCTCCGCCAGTGACCAACGCGACCGTGTCCTTCAGGTTCATCGCTTTACCTCGAATGAAAATCGCTCAGCGGCGATGACGATAGGTCTGCCTTTGCGCATATGCAAGATACCTCGTTCTGGGTTACAGATGATGCAGCTATCCTCATGGCGACCACGAAGAACGATCCGATACTCGAGAGCGACAATGCGCGTGCCGACCTCGAGGAAGTCCACGCGCGTCACGACTTAACCCTCGATGCCGCGCGGCCCGACGCGGTCGCGCGCCGGCGCAAAACGCATCAGCGCACCGCGCGCGAGAACGTCGAGGACATTTGCGATGCGGGGACTTTCGTTGAATACGGCCCGCTGGTGATTGCGGCGCAGCGACGCCGCCGCTCGCTCGATGATCTCATCAAGAACACCCCCGCCGATGGAATGGTGGTCGGTCTCGGCAGCATCAACGGCGATCTGTTTCCGATCGAGAAGTCGCGCGCCGCGCTGCTGGCGTATGACTACACGGTGCTCGCGGGCACACAAGGACATCAGAATCATCGCAAGACCGATCGCATGATTCAGATCGCGACTGAGTTGCGGCTCCCGCTCGTGCTCTTCGCGGAAGGCGGCGGCGGACGGCCTGGCGACACCGACGGCGGCTTCAGCTCGAAGACGTTTTATGATTTCCCGCGCCTCAGCGGACTCGTGCCGCTGATCGGCATCACCTCGGGCCGATGCTATGCGGGCAATGCGTCGCTGCTCGGATGCTGCGACGTAGTGATCGCGACCAAAGGATCGAACATCGGGATGGGTGGCCCGGCGATGGTCGAGGGCGGCGGTCTCGGCGTCTTTCGTCCCGAGGAAATCGGCCCGCTCGATGTCCATTTGAAAAACGGCGTGGTCGATGTTGCCGTCGAGGACGAGCACGAGGCGGTCGTCATCGCGAAGAAGTATCTGTCTTACTTTCAGGGATCGATTTCCGGATGGAGCTGCGCCGATCAGCGCCTGCTACGCCGCGTGATTCCGGAAAATCGCTTGCGCGTATATGACATCCGCGAGCTGATTCGCACGCTGGCCGATACCGATTCGGTGCTCGAGCTGCGTCCACATTTTGGGCACGGCATGATCACCGCGCTGATTCGCATCGAAGGGCATCCACTCGGCATCGTCGCGAACAACCCGATGCATCTGGCGGGCGCGGTTGACAGCGACGGCTCCGACAAGGGCGCGCGCTTCATCAAGTTGTGCGACGCCTTCGACGTGCCGATCATTTTTCTGTGCGACACCCCCGGCATCATGGTCGGTCCCGAGGTCGAGAAGACCGCGCTGGTGCGCCATTCGTCGCGGATGTTCGTGACGGCGGCGAATGCGACGGTGCCGGTTTTCACCATCGTGACGCGCAAGGCGTATGGGCTCGGCGGTATCGCGATGGCTGCCGGCGCGTATGACTCCACGAATTTCACCGTCGCGTGGCCGACCGGCGAGTTCGGCGGGATGGGGATCGAGGGTGCGGTGAAGCTGGGCTATCGCAACGAGCTCGCGGCGATTACGGATCCAGCCGCACGCAAGGCGCGCTTCGACAAGATGGTCAATGAAATGTACGAACGCGGGCGCGCGATCAATCACGCCTCGCATTTCGTGGTCGACGATGTGATCGATCCGGCCGATACGCGCCGATGGATTTCCGCGGGACTGCGTGCCGCGCCCAAACCGCCGTCGCGCACGGGCAAAAAGCACGCCTACATCGATACGTGGTGAAGTCCCTACCGATCGGTATGTTGCGCAGATCAAGTTGCGGTTGATTATTCGGGGCGTCTCGTGGAAATAATCTCCGAGCGACGCCAGGAGAGACTAACGTGATACAGTCCACCGAGGAAAAGCAAAAGGTCGCGGGAGCGGAACTCGTAATGGTGAAAGGCGGCTCCGGCAAGCCGCTGCTCATCCTGCACGACGAGCTGGGGTATCCGGGTTGGATGACCTGGAACGAGACTCTCGCGCACGACCGAACACTGTTGATTCCATTACAGCCCGGCTATGGCAAGACGCCGAAGCTCGACTGGGTCATGGACTATCGCGACCTTGCGGGTTTCTATTCGCAGGTGCTACGCGAGATGAAGCTTGCCCCGATCGATGTCATCGGATTTTCGGCGGGTGGATTTATAGCCGCAGAGATGGTCGCCGCCGACCCGCACATTTTTTCGAAGATGGTGCTGGTGGCGCCGATGGGAATCAAACCCGCGAAGGGCGAAATCTACGACATCTTCCCTATCACGATCCGCACCCATCTGCGCGCAACGGTCGCCGATCCCTACAAGACGCCGGAGTTCGCGAAGCTGTACGGCGGCGAGATGACGGCCGAGCAGTTCGAGGCATTCGAGGACGCACGCGCCGAGGCTGCACGCATCGGATGGGAACCGTACATGCACAATCCCAGCCTGCCGCATCTGCTGAACGGGACCAAAACGCCGACGCTGCTGGTGTGGGGAAGCTCGGATCATATCGTCCCGCGCGAATGCATCGATGCGTACAAGCAGGCGATTCCAGATGCGCAAATCGCGGTGATCAATGACGTGGGGCATCGGCCGGAAATCGAAAACTCGGCCGAGTTCGAACGCGTCGTAACCAAATTTCTGGCTGCATAGCGACACGCAGGAGCGGTCTCATATGAAATTAGGATATTTCACCGAACGTCCGGTCCGCTGGGTCCCTGAAGAGGTGATCCTCAAAAACGGCGCGCACTTCGCGGTCTCCAACAGCTACTTCGATCGCGAGCGAGCGTCCGCTGACTACAACTACTTCATCGACGAGAATCTCTACGCCGAGGAACTCGGCTTCGATATCGTCGCGCTCAACGAACATCACGGCAATCCGTTCTGCATGGGCAGCGTGATGAATGTCGAAGCGGGAATCCTCGCACGGCTCACCAAGAAGGCGCACATCCTGCTCATCGGCAATCCTTTGCCGGTGCTCAAGCACCCGCTGCGCATGGCGGAAGAGCTGGCGGAGATCGATCTCATCTCGAAGGGGCGCCTCATCACCGGATGGGTGCGCGGCGCGGGCAGCGAGCAGTTTTTCAACAACGCCAATCCTGCCTACAACCGCGAGTACTTCGAGGAAGCGCACGACTTCATCGTGCAGGCGTGGACCAGGCCCGGACCGTGGCGCTATGAGGGCAAACATTTCCACTATCGCCACGTCAATCCATGGGCACTGCCGTATCAGAAGCCGCATCCGCAGATGTGGATTCCGGGCACGCTCAGCCCTGAGACGATCAGGTGGTGCGCCGAGCACAACTATCCCTACTTCGGACTGGGCACCGCGCTTCCCGCGACCTGCGACATGTGGGATCTCTACGCCGATGAGGCGCTTAAGCACGGTTATGAAGCCGGGTCGGAGAATTTCGGATATCTCCTCCCGACCTTTGTCGCCGAGACCGATGAGCAAGCGCAGAAACTCGGTCAGGGATTCCTGTTTGGCGGCGGTCAGAACACCTTCTCGCGCGTCGAACATACTTTGCCTCCGGGTTATAACTCGAAAGAGGCAATTCAGAAGCTTGCCAAGCAGCCGCAAGGAAGCTGGCTCGGTATCAGCGGCGAAAAGATGCGCGGCCAGGTTGAGGACCTCGAGATCGATCCCGTCAAGATCCGTCAGAAGCTGCTGCCCGGCTATGAAAGAGCGCAGAAGAACCTGCAGTTCATGATCGGCAGCCCGAAGACCGTCATTCCAAAGATGAAAGCGATCCTCACCACGCTGCGGCCCGGTTCGCTCATCGTTTTCAATGTGCAGGGACCCGTCAGCAACAAGGATCGGCAGACCAGCATGCGGCTCATCGCGCAGGAAGTGATGCCCGCGCTGAAGGAGCATGCGGATTCGATCGGCCTCGTCGATGCGCTCACGAAGATCCCCGGAACGACCAAGGCGCGTGCGGGGGTGAAGCGCAATCCAGTGGCGGACCGTGGCCTGCTGAAGGAGTACGGACTCGTCAGCTAGGGTCGCGTGACGATGAGACTGAAAGACAAGGTCGCGCTCATCACCGGCGCAGGTTCAGGGATGGGCCGCGCGACGGCGACGCTGTTCGCCAAAGAAGGCGCGAAAGTCGCGGTAGTCGATATCAATGCGGCCGGCGCGGATGACACGGTTCGCCGCATCAGCAGCGCTGGCGGCGAGGCGGTCGCGATTCGCGCGGACGTCTCGAATTCCGAAGATGCCAGTTCGATGGTGTCGAGCGCCGTCAAAAAATTTGGCGGGCTCGACATCATCTACAACAACGCCGGTATCGAGGGCGAAGGCCGCTTCACCGCCGAGGTGACCGAGGAGCAGTTCGATCGCGTAATCGCGATCAACCTTCGCGGCGTATGGCTCGGGATGAAGTACGCGCTGCCCGAGCTGGTCAAGCGCGGCGGTGGTGTCGTCATCAGCACAGCGTCGATCGCGGGGCTGATCGGGCTGCGCGGATCGGTCGCATACAGCGCGGCGAAAGCTGGCGTGATCGGGATGACGCGGGTGGTAGCGGTCGAGTATGGGCGCTACAACATCCGCGCGAACTGCATCTGCCCCGGATTCATTCATACCGAGATGGCCGATCGCGCATCGGGCGGGCGAGGATTGTCGGAAAAATTCGTCAAGCGCGCGTCGGTGTTCAGCCGCATGGGCGAGCCCGAGGAGATCGCGCAGACCGCGCTTTTCCTCGCGAGCGACGATTGCAAATTCGCGACCGGCCAGCCGTTTGTCATCGATGGCGGCTGGATCTCGAAGTAGCGCTGGCGCCCCCTGCGGGATTCGAACCCACGGCCCCAGGATTAGGAATCCTGTGCTCTATCCATCTGAGCTAAGGGGGCGTGCTGTAAGAGATATCTCAGAGCGACGAGCATCTCCACCGCCGTCATAGACTCATCCAGCGAGTTTACGATCACGATGGTTTATGAACTCAAGCTTCGAAGCCGAGGCTACAACTGAATTGCAGGCGTGCCACTTCATCTGGCGATCGAGCGCAACTGCGATGCGCGCCCAAGCCGGGATCCCGCTGATCGCAGTTCTCAATCGTAAACTTGCAGGCGGGTCGGACGCACCCGAATGTATATTTTAGTGACAGATCGGTCCGCTACGCCTATTCCAGATCCTCGTCTTCGTCCCCATCCGGCCATAGGCCTACCGTTACGAATAAGACAGCCAGTTCGAAAAGAGCTAAAATTTCGTGCGCCATTGAAAATGCTTTCCTGCAATCGAGATGTCGCACCCTTCGGCTCTCGAAGTGCCAAGGACCCCCTCGTGTGCAGTCAGCAATTTTCGCGCCGCAGCTACCGCAAGGTCTGCGCGAACAGCTCCGTCAATTTTTCGAATGCGCGTTCGGCTTGCTCTTTGTTGTAGACGGGACCGCCCGGCACCGTCCATCCATGAAGCGCGCCTTGGTACGTATCGCTCTGATACTTGCCGCCCCACGCCGCAAGCGCCTGCTCGAATTTCTTAATGGCGTCCGCGGACATGCTCTGATCATTGGTCGCGTGGCCGAAGTAGAGCCGCGCCTTAATGCGTGACAATACGCGATGCGGACTGTTTGGCGTATCGTTATAAAGTCCGCCGCCGTGGAACGATCCTGCCGCGGCGATTTTGTCGGCGCGCGCTGCCGCCGTGCGCATCGCCATCGCACCGGTGAAGCAGTAGCCGACCACGCCCATCATGCCGTCGCTGACGCTCGCGTTCTTCGCGAGGAAAGCCACGTATGCCGACGCGTCGCGCTCCATCGCATCGGGGGTAAGCGGCCCGACCAACTGTCCGAAGCGCTTCATCGTGCGTTCCTCGCCCATCGTTGGAGTGAAGTCGAACATCGGCGGCCGACCGGTGCGATAGAACACGTTTGGCAGCAGGACTGTATAGCCCTTCTCCGCCAGCCGCCGCGCCATGTTTTGATGGTCGGGGCGGATGCCGCCGATATCAGTTAGATGAATGATCGCAGGGCGGCGCCCGCTCTCGTTGCGATAAAGAAAGCCATCGGCGGTTCCATCGTCAGTGCGAATTTCGATCCCTTCTTCGATCATGGTCGGCTCCTGGGCGTGGAATTCGTTCACGAAAAAGATAGTACCGATGCGGTCCGATCGCTACGGAAAAATTCCACATCGCGAAATGCTTGCGATGCGCTCGGAAGCATGAAACCGATATCCCTTCACGTGCGCCAAATATTAAGAACAATAGCTGCGGTCGCGCTTGCAATCGTGCTCACTCCGCAGATCGCAGCGGCGGTTGAAGTCGTCGGCGAGATTTCCAAGCTCAGCGGTAGTGCGAAGCTCGAGCGCAGCGGAAGCAGTCTCGAGGTCGTCCAGGCGATGCAGGTCGCAGTCGGCGATAAGATTCGCACCGGGCCGAACGGACAGGTATCGGTGACGTTCCATGACGGAAGCAAAGCGGAGCTCGGCGAGTCGAGCACCCTGACCATCGATAAGTATGCGCTAAGCGGATCGAGTCGCACCTCGGCGCTGCTGACACTATGGGGCGGTCATTTGCACACCATCGTGAGCGTGATCGCGGGCGGCCCGCCGGCGTTCGAGGTTCATACACCCAACAGTGTTGCGGCGGTGCGTGGGACCGACTTCGAAACTGCATTCATCGAAGGACGGCCCTGCCCGGAGGATCGAAGCTGTATGCGTTATACGACGGTCGGGGTTTCCCGGGGCGTCGTCGAGGTGAGTAATCCCGGCAATTCCGCGCCGGCGGTCCGGCTGACCGAAGGATACGAGACGACGATTCCATGCGAGTCGCCGCCGACCTCGCCCGCGCCACTCGGCGTCGAGGAACTAGGCGCGCCCGGATATCATTAGATGACGCGCCGCGTCCTCATCATTCCCATTCTGACTATGGTGATTCTCATTTGGTCGCGGACCATCTCATCGTTCGCGGCGCCCTACTCCGATTTTTTTACCGCCGCTAACCCGCAACACTTCAGTCTGACGGCCTTTGCCAGCGGCATCGCGGCGCAAAGCAAATATGTCGCGACGCACCAAGGTTTCGAGCTGGAACAAACGCTCAGCCCCTATGTTGGACTGGTTGGCAGAATTTCCGCCTATCAGGATTACGCGGGCGACGGATGGGATTCGCCGCTCAACGGCCATCAGTCGCGGCCGCGCAATTTCGGCGTGATGCTGGCCGGCGTAGACCTCGAGCCAGTGCAGGGAACCTCGCTCAAGCTGCTCGGCGGCAGTGATGTGGGCGATAGCGATCGCGCGCGCATCGAGGGCGATTTTTCCAGCTGGCTATGGCTGCACAGTCGCCATCCAATCAATTTCGCGCTGACCGGCGACCACTTCTACAACAACGGGCTCAGCAGCGGCACCATCGACATCCGCACGATACTTACCTCCTCGCGCGAGGCCACCTGGCTCATCGGTGGCGGCGGGCAGATGTGGGATGGCGACGGAGAAACGCATTTAATGAAGGAGTTCGGTCCCGACCTCGGCATCGTGCTGCGAGAATGGAAAATCAGCGTCGACATCCAGGCCGGCTATGGAAACCTCGGCGGCTACGGCACCGTCGCCGTCTCGCGTCACTTCGGATGGGACGAGCAGTAGCCGCCGCGCGCGTCGTCAGTTCGCGTAGGCGTATGCGCCGCCTTTCTCCAGCGCCTTCTTGTAAGCCGGACGTTCGTGCATCCGCTTCGTCCACGCATCGAGGTTCGGGTATGCTGCGCGCTTACCGAACACGCCCGCGACCTCGCCCACGAAACTCATCTGAATGTCCGCCCCCGTCAGCGCATCGCCGACGAAGAACTGCTTGCCAGCCAGCGCGCCATCGATGTAGCCGAGGTGATTCGCCATCTCGGTTTCGATACGCGGATGCAGCGGCTCGCCCGCCTGCCCGAGCCTGCCCACGTACAGGTTGAGCATCAGCGGAAGCATCGCTGAGCCTTCCGCATAATGGAGCCACTGCTGATACTCGTCGTACTGCGGCGAGTCGGCCTTCGGTTGCAGCTTCCCGTTGCCATAGCGCCGGATGATGTAATCGATAATCGCGCCCGACTCGATGATGGTGCGGGGGCCGTCGGTGATGACGGGTGACTTGCCCAGCGGATGCACCTGCTTCAGCTCCGCCGGTGCGAGGTTGGTTTGCGCGTCACGCTGGTAGCGTTTGATTTCGTAGGAGAGCGCGAGTTCCTCGAGTGCCCATAGGATGCGCTGCGAGCGCGAATTGTTCAGATGGTGAACGACAATCATGACCGGTTCTCCTTGGCGATTGGTAGTGCCGATATAACGCGCGCCCAACAAGCGAAGTCAACGGTGAAGTTGTGCTGATTTGATCGGACGAAACTTGTTCGATACATTCGCGTCAGCAGTCCCGCGAGGCTCTCATGGCACAGTCATTCGATATCAAACCTCTCGATGCCACTTTCGGCGCGATCGTCACCGGGGTAAAGCTCGCCTCTCTCGATGAGCCGACGTGGCAGGACCTTCATCGCACTTGGCTCAAGTACGCGCTGCTCATTTTCCCCGACCAGCATCTGACGCGCGACGAACAAATCGCATTCGCGAAGCGCTTCGGTCCACTTGAGTTCGAGCTCGGACCGATCAGCAACGTCAAGGCAGATGGCACCCTGTACGCGCCGGAGAGCGACGCCCTCAAAGTGCTTAAGGGCAACATGGGATGGCATTGCGACAGCACCTACATGCCGGTGCAGGCCAAGGGCGCGGTCTTCAGCGCGCTGATCGTTCCGGAGTCAGGCGGCGAAACCGGATGGGCCGACATGCGCGCCGCCTACGATGCGCTAGGCGACGCGCTGCGCACGAAAGTCGAAGGCCTCGCGGCCTATCATTCGCTCTGGTACAGCCAGGCCAAACTCGGGCATACGCCGAAACGAGGCAGCGAGTACAGCGGCTATGGTTTCCATGATGGCCCGGTGCCGCTGCGACCGCTCGTGAAAACGCATCCGGAGACCGGACGCAAGTCGCTCGTCATCGGTCGCCATGCCCACAACATCCCGGGCATGGCGGAAAGCGACTCTGAGCGCTTCCTGCAGGAGTTGGTGGATTTCGCCTGCCAGCCGCCGCGCACCTACCATCATACTTGGGCGGCGGGCGAAGCGGTGGTATGGGACAATCGATGCCTGATGCATCGCGCGATGCCGTGGGACATGAACGTGCCGCGCGTGATGTGGCATAGCCGGATCGCCGGCAACCCCGCGAGCGAGTCCGCTCTCCCCGCCTAGCTGAAGGGATCCCCTACTTCGTGTCGGGATGCCATGGCGTCAGGCGCGGGAGCCATCGCGCGACGTGGCACTTGTATTCGAGGTAGTCGTCGCCGAATCGCGCAGCGAGCCTCGGCTCTTCCGATAGCGGCATGTAGATCGCGTTTAGAATCGTGAAGAAGACGAACCATTTGAAGATCGCCATCGAGCTGAAGAAGAACGCTTCGCCGAGCAGAATCCCCAAAACGCCGCTAATCATCGGATTGCGCACGTAGCGATAAGTTCCGCGTACGACCAGCTTGCGCGGCGGATCCCATGGTGCCAGCGTCCCCTCGCCTTCATTCGAAAATCGTCGCATCGCGCCTGCCGCGAGGAACAAGCCGATCGCCGCGATCGCGATGCCGACCGCCGCGACGATCAAGTTGAGCGGCATCGGCAGACCCGCGCCGATTGCGTAACCTCGCGTGTGAATCAGCCATGCCGGAAGCACGCCGGTCACCATCACTGGCAGCGCGAGGACCGAAACCATGCTGCGAATCAGCAACCCGCGTTTCATGGCGCATCATTTTTGCGATGCGATGCCTGCGTTCCTGAGCCGCTCGCGATCGATGAACCCGGTCTCGCCATACTTCGCGACCGACGCCTTGATCTCCCTGATCAGCTCATCGGCCGGCTTTTCGAGGTCGATGCGCACGCCATAGGGCTGCTTCGCCTTCAGCCCGGTGTTCCAGTACGTCTCGATGCGATTGCCCTCGGGATCGAACACGTAGACGCCGACCGCGTTGCCATGCGAAATGATCATGTCGAATTTAACGCCATGCTCCTTGAAGCGGCGGTAGTAGCCGATTACGTCATCGAGAGTGTTGCATCGAAAGGAAACCTGCTGCACGACGCGCGCGTCCGCGCCGGCGTTGCGCCCCCGGCACAGCAGCAGCTCGTGATGCTCAACGTCCGGCTGCGCACTCATAAAGACCATTCCGAGTTCGGGATCTTCATCGGTGATAGTCAGCCCGATGATATCGCGATAGAAGGCTTTCGCCTTTTCGAGATCGTGCACATGAAGTCCGACATGGCCGAGTCTCGCCACCGATGGTGTAGGCATGAAATTCCTCCTCGCGAACGCGTCTGCTGGTCATCGTATACGCTTCGGACGCGGCATCTGACTAGCGACGCATTTCCATCTGCCTGAGGCACCCTCGCCTTCCTGACTTGATATCCTCTCAATGCTACGATTCTCGCCTTATGG
>DATGKG010000471.1:0-13398 GCA_035294805.1 Binataceae bacterium (SeqCode)
GCATGATGTTGCTCAAGGGTGACTGGGAGCGCGACTATTACGCGAATCCCGATACCTTCGAGATCGGATGCGCCGGGAAAATCTCCGACCTGGTCAAGTTGCCCGACGGGCGCTACCAGATCGTGCTCGAGGGCGTGAGCGAGTTTCGCATCGTGCATGAAAGCCGCGACAAGTCGTATCGGCAGGCTGAGGTTGAATGGTGTCCGGTCGAGCCTCCGATGGATATCGACGCCGAAGCGACCGAAGGGATGCGCCAATTGCTCTTCGAGTATCTCGGCGATACCGCGTCGGCGGCGTGGAAATCATTGCAGGAACGCGGGCTCAAGGGCGCCGACCTCGTAAACTTCCTGTGCTTTCATATCGATGTCCCCGCCATCGAGAAGCAGACTCTCCTGGAGGCGCGTGGATCGCGTCTCGATTGCCTGTTCGATGTTCTCACCTTCAAGCTGGAAGAGCGTAAGCTTGGCGGCCCGGGACCGCATGGCGGCGCTGGGGGCGTGCAATAGAAACGGTGCTCATCCGAACCAGCCGTGATTCGGATACAATGCGGATCGTTGTTGCGCTCTCGCCACTAAATTGGCGCGCCGGTCAGGCCGATACGGATGCCATTAGGCAGCTCAGAGCCAAGCTTGGAGCACCCGAACGCGAAGGTCGTAATCTTTTATCGCGAGCCGGAAAGGTGCATCGAAGTCACCTGTAGCGCAAAAGAGCCACAATACTGCAACAGGATCACTGCTCGCAAATGGCGCGCATCCTCGCATAATGCGAGCTTCACGCGAAAAGATCTCGATACTTGCACGATTAATCGAAGCGCAGCGCCAGATCGCACCGATGATCGTTTGTTGCAGTGTCGCCATTTGGATAGGCATAGACATTGCTTAAATGCTGGCCAAGATACAAGTTCCATGAACGAGGCAAGAGGGTCTCGCGCGATGGAACAGGGGGATGCTCCTTTACGGGAGCACTGACTGAAGATGGAATGGGAAAATACTGCAATCGGTAATCTGTTCGTGCCCGACGTTCTTACGCCGGAACAGTTCTATGACAGCCGCAAGGATGATAGCACCATCCGCCCGGTCAAGAAGCTGATGATGGCAATCCTTGAGGATGCGCTGCGCTGCTTCCAGAACAACTGCGACGCCAAGAGCGGCTCGCGCAAGCGTCTCTTTCAGGAGGCCGAGCACTGGTTGTGCGGCGAGGGGGGCGAAGGCCCTTTCTCGTTCGACATGGTATGCGAAACGCTCGGAATCGAGCCGAGCTTCCTGCGCAGCGGTCTGAAGGAATGGCGCCGTCAGCAGATTGAAGGTACTTCGACCCGTCGCCTCGCGCGGCGTTCACCGGTGGTTCGCACCGGCCGAATCAGCGCTCCCTCGCGCCGAGGATCGAAGGCACTGCAGCAGCAGATGCAATAGCCGCAAGCCTTATCACATAGCATTAAATACAGAGGCGGTGCCGTCATGCGTAAGCATTCGGCATCGCCTCTTGTTATTCCGAACCTATGAAGCTGATCGCCAGGCTATCAGCTTGTCACTACCGTGCGAGTCTCTACTGCTTGGTCGGAGCAGCTGCAGCACCGGTTGCCGCCGCGGTGGAAGCTCCGCCTGGAGGAGGCGGCACGTAGCCCTTGGGCTGTGCGGCCGTGAACGCCTCGCATGAAGCAATCTCGTCGGGCGTGACGTTCTCATGCGACATGATTTTCTCGTCATCCCATTTGAGCTTGGTTTTTTCCAGATGGATACCTGGGCACTTCACCTGAAGGTTGAAATCGCGGACCCCGGAGGCCGTCGCGGCGGTCTGCGTTCCACTCGCGCCACCACCTGCCGCTTCCCCACCGGTGGATGCTCCAGTTCCGCCTCCCCCACCTGCCGCGCATCCTGCGACCAGAAAAGCCAGCCCGGAAGCCAGCGCGAAGCCAATCGTGCGTTTCATCGCATCCTCCTTACGATCTCTGGGAGCAACTCCCCCGACTCACGAGTCCGGTTTTGATGTAGCCTCATCACCCCGAAACTGCGACAAAAATACACTAGGATTTAAAATTAGCAAGCCCCCGAACAGGCGCTAAAAACCTACGTAGCCTGAAATAGAATTCGTCCGTCGCGCTGGGTCTTCTTCGCCCGACCTTCGATGTAGGCATGCTCGAGATGCGCCAGCGTCTCAAAGGTGGCTGCCATCACATGAAAAATCGGACGCTCCTCATCGGCGAAAATTTGTTGCGCAACTTCGTATGCGGTCTGCGGTTTGCGCCGCGTCAAATCAAGCATCTCCGCCTCGCGATAAGCATGATGCTCGATCAGCTGATTGGCCCGATGACGATGGTCGGAGTAGACGTTGCCGTGCGCCGGCAATACATGCTCGACGTCGAATTTTTGAACTTTCTGTTGTGAGTTGATGAAATCTCCGAGCGGATCTCCGGTCGCATCCGGATAAAGTCCGACGTGCGGCGTTATCTTCGGCAGCAGATGATCGCCCACAATCATCGCTTTCTCTTTGCGCAAATAAATTACGCAATGTCCAGGCGCGTGACCCGGCGTCCAGATCACTTCGAACTTGCGATGACCCACTGAAATGATGTCGCCATCGTTCAGATTCGCATCCGGCTCGGTTACCGGGTCGTAAAGGTTGGTGCCCATCCATGCCGGTCGCATCCCGGTCATCGGCACCGTGATGTTGTTGATGGGAAAACCATGGCTCTCGAAAAACGGCCGCGATTCCGGCCGCTCCGACATCGGACCCATCTTGCCGAAGAACAGCATCCGGTTGGCGCGCTCCGCTTCGAACTTATGCAGATACGCCTTGGCATGACTGCGGCGGCGGATTTCGCTCGACGCGCCGAAGTGATCGATATGGTGATGCGTGCCGATGAGGACCTTGAGATCCTCGAAGCGCGCGCCTGCTTGCAGGAAAGCATCTTCCATCACGATGTAGCTTTCCGGCAGATTCATCCCCGTGTCGACCATCGCCCATTGGCCGCCTCCGCAATCGATTAGCCACGCATTGATGATGGTTGGCTTCATCGGAAGCGGCAAAAACATTTCGAAAATTCCGGGCAGAACCTGTTTGAATGCCATTGGGTAACGACTCTCTCTAGCGACGATTTCGCATGACCTCAGTCATTGCGCTCCGTCACGTTTAATTTCGCTCGGACTACGCTTCGCTCAACTTCTGATTTCGCCTCGACTCCGCTACGCTCCGCCTCGGCGGCTTCGCGGCAGCGCCTGCGGCGCGGCTGCGCCCGTTTCGCGTCTCATTCGTAGCGATCAGTTGGTGCATCACTCGTGCAACTGATCTTTCACTTGAAACGTCAAGCGCACGCTCACTTTCCATCGCACCACTTTGTTATTCTCCACCACTGCGCTGGTATCCGTGATATGTGCGGTATGGATTCCCGAAATCGTCACACCCGCGCGCGCCACTGCGAGCCCGACCGCATCTTCGATCGAGTTGGCGGAGATGCCGGTCAGCGCGATCGTTTTTTCCACCATATGCTACTCCTAAGCCGCAAAAGTCGTTGATTTGACCGCCCGCTCGGGCGGGCGCTACCGTGTGGCCCTGCGATGCTGATTATCGCACGCGGGTAGTTCAGACAAGGCATCGCCGCACGTGCTCACGGTTCGTCATCAGCCTGAAACATGGCAATGCAAATTGAAATGCCCTCCGATGCTGCCGCGCTCGAGGAATTCGTGCGCTTCCATGATCGCGTCTATGAATACCGCGCCGCCCGGTGGCCCGCCTCGCCGCGCCGCCAGCTTCACATCCTGACCGGCAAGCCGCCCTACGACAGCGGTCGCGATATCCAATGCTTCCTCGCCCGCGATGGCGGCAACCTCGTCGCACGTGCCGCCGCGGTCATCGATCATTACTATATCGAACATTGGAAGGAGCCGCTCGGGCATCTGATGATGTTCGAGGCGCTCCCCAAAGCGACCGGCGCGGTCAAAGCGCTCGCCGATGCGGCATGCGGATGGCTCCGCGACCGTGGCATGGAAGCCGTGCGTGCCGGCACGATTGGACTGCTCGACGCGCCCTTCGCGATCGACGACTACGAGAACCTTCCGCCGAGCATCCTGCGCCAGAATCCCGGGTACTATCACTCACTGCTCAAGGACGCCGGCTTCGAAACCGAAAAAGGATGGGTCGATTATAAAATCGAGGTGACGCCCGCGCTCGTAGCGCATTACCAGAGCGCGCTCGAAGCGGTGCAGCACGGAGGATTCGTAGTCGCACCGCTGAAGGACCTCGATGCCGACCAGCGCGTGAAACATTTCACCAGCGTGTGGAACGACGCCTTCAAACATCATTGGGGGATGGCGCCGCGGCGCGAAGTGGAAGTCGCCGCGATGCTGCGTAACTTCGCTTCCGGCACGGGGCTGGAGACTTCCGTCATCGCTTATCGCGGCGATGAACCGGTCGGTGCCCTGGTCGCGCTGTGCTCATCGACTGACTATGTGCTTCTAACGCCGGGCCGCGCGGTCCGCGAATCGGAGAAGCTGAACTGGCTCGGCATCGGCGTGGACGAATCGGCGCGCGGACGTGGAGTGAACCTTGCGATGGCGTCGTACACGTTCCTCGAGCTGATCCGCCTCGGCGCGAAGTATCTGAGCTACACGCTGGTGTTAGATGACAACTGGCCTTCGCGCCGCACCGCCGAAAAGTTGGGCGCGAAGGTGTGCGCGAGCTATGTGACCTATCGCCGCAATTTCTGACCTCTCCCGCGCCGACGGCGGAGCCGCTCGGCGCACCTTGGGAGAGGACACTTGGCGACGTTCTATGTCGCGAATTTGGTGAGGGCCGCGCGTGCTGCGCGCTGGTGGTGGAGCATCACAACTTCCTAACGAATACATCTTCCGGCGACTACATTATGACTCATTGTGAACAATCAACCGAAAGCATTGAAGCGCCAGATCATCGCGCGCGCTCGCTCTCTCCGCCGAGAGAGTCGACCGAAGCAGAAACCAAACTCTGGCAAGCCGTGCGCAATCGCAAACTTGACGGAGCGAAGTTCCGCCGCCAGGTTCCGATTGATCACTACTTCGCGGACTTCTGCTGCTTTGACAAAATGCTGATAGTCGAGCTCGATGGCTCTCAGCATGCCGAGCAGGAACGATACGATGCGGCGCGCACCGCGCATCTGAACGCCAAAGAATATCGCGTTCTGCGCCTTTGCAACGAAGATGTGTTGAAGAGCATCGAAGGCGTTGTGGAGATCATTCGCGAAGCTTTGCAGCTTGATTGAGGATCGGAGATCGGTGGCGTTCCATCACCGGCGGGCGAGGACGCCCCGCCGGCCCTCACCGGACGCGCTTCTCACGCTTCGCGTCGCGCGCGTCGACCTCTCCCCATTTGCGGCTTCGCAAGCTCAGCCGCGGGAGAGGAGGTCATCGCGCGTTCGCCCACTTCTCCTCGCTGCGCCATTCGGATTCCGGCAGCCGCCGATAAATTCCTTTGCTCCGCGTCAGCATCCGATACCCGATCATCTCGCGGCGCAGTGTTGCCGTGTCCCAGTGATGTCGCTTGATCGTCTCGTTGAGTTGATTCTCGGTGTATGACGCGTCCGGATCGAGCCGTGCGGCGAGCCACTTTAGTATCGCCCATCGTTTCTTGCGCGCGACCGGGATGTCCTTGATGCGCTCACCGTCGAGGAAGTTGCTCAACACCTTGCGCTCCCAATCGTCGGCATCGAGGTCGCTCGCGAGGGCGGCCAGCTTCTCGCGCGTCAGCACGCTGCGGCTGACGGCACGCAGCGTCTCGAAATCGAGCCGGTACCAATGCGTGTTGCCGTCGGTCCGCATCTGGACGAGGCCGGCCTCGCGCAGGATCGACAGATGATGAGAGACAGTGGGCTCCTTGAGCTTCAGCAGCTTGGCGAGCTCCTGCACGTTACGCTCGGCAGATGCGAGCAGGCCGATAATTTTGAGCCGGCTCTCATCGGCCAGCGATTTGAACAGGAGCAGTAATGCGGTCGCAGGATCCATGATTCGATATCCATCTAATTAGATGCTTATCTAGGATTGACAGATATCTAATTAGACGATTATCTAAATGGAAGCAAGCGAGGAGCGCCGACCTATGATTCGCACCCGAGGACTTTCGCACATCAATCTCAACGTGTCCGATATCGACCGCTCGGCGCGCTTCTACCAGGAAGTGTTCGGGCTCCAGCTCTTGACCGACTATGCAGGCCCGATGGGCCCGCATCCGCACGGCCGCCAAATGATTTTCAGCACGCCAGGATGCGACGATGTCATCGCGTTGTCGCAGGTCGAGGGCGCGCCGGTCGGCCGAGGCGGCCTCAGTCATTGGGGACTCAACCTCGAGCGCGACGCCGATGTCGACGATGCGATCGAGCAGGTCGTCAAGGCCGGCGGCACGCTGCTCAGCCGCGAGGAGTACGAAGTCGATGGCATCCGCGAGCGGCATGCCTATGTGACTGACCCCGACGGATACGTCATCGAGCTCAACGCGCAGCGTGTGCAGCTAAGCCGCAAGGCTCCGGTCCGAAGAAAACGTGGTTTTGGTTGAATCGGCGGAATAAATAGCCCGTATTTCCTTGGATTATTTGGCTTCGTTTGGTAAGTCGTGATCATTCACGAAGCGCTTTCAGGACCATTGCTCGCGAAGCTCGCAATGGGTTTGTTTTTGCGCTTTGGCACCCGAAGTTGCTTGCAAAAGTGGGTTTGTTTTATCGAATTCACTTCTCCGCACGTTGACCGTCCGTCACGCCGCTTCCACCGGCGGCCTGCGACCCTGCATGATCTCATCAAAGTGGTCCGCTGCCTAGATCCTCCGGATCGTGACGATGGCTGAACATTAGCGTTACTGATTCGATGTGCTTCTGCCTGTCCATTGTTGTCCGACGGTCAACTCCGTGGCGGCCCACGCGCACAAATGAATAAATTGCCCTCGCGCCATCGTCGAAAAAGTAGATTCGCTAAATTCGCAACTGGGCCCAGGCGGTAGGATCGGGGTCCGTCATATCTCACGAGCCGTTCAATCCCGAACGCTTGTGCCGTTCTCTTCGCCTGGCCCCCCGGAGGTTTTCATGTTTAGGCCAGGTCGCGATAAAGGCATTG
The DNA here is from genome assembly GCA_035294805.1 of Binataceae bacterium (SeqCode). Lineage (GTDB taxonomy): Bacteria > Desulfobacterota > Binatia > Binatales > Binataceae > DATGKG01. The sequence goes on from DATGKG010000471.1 coordinate 7,071, forward strand.
CCACCCCGATTCCCTTGGGCTTCGCGGCGCTTGCTACCACCACTTTCTTGATGGGCGTCGCACTGATCTTCCAGACCCACGCTGCATGGGGCCCATACTTCCTGCAGGCGATTTTCCTCGGCGGCCTCGCCGAGTTGCTCGCCGGAATGTGGTCGTTTGCGTACGGCGACCCGATGGCGGCCACCGCTTTCAGCTTCCTCGGCGCGTTCTACATGGCGTGGGGATTCGGCGGTTTGCCGGTGGCAGGACTTCATGCGGTCGCGACAGCAAGCCTGTTCAGCGCGGGCTTGGTCTTCGTCGTGACGGGTGTGGTGACGCTGTACATGTGGATTGCCGCCTTCAATGAATCGGCGGCGTTCAACGCCACGATGTTGTTCCTGTGGGTGTCGTTCGTGCTCGCCGGCATCACACTGTTCAGCGATGTCGCGGTGATTGGCGTCATCGCGGGTATTTGCGCGATCATCGCGGGACTGATTGCCGCGTATGCCTCCTTCGCGGAGCTCTACAACGCCTCGACCATGCGCGAGGTGGTGCCGCTGGGCGAGCCCGAGGAGATGCGCACCCGCAGCATGCACGAGGAGCAGGACCGGTTACGCCGGCTGCATGCGCCCAACGGGATGCATGACGTCGGAAGCCATGCCTGAGCGGTAGGTGCGCCGGAAAAAAGACAAGCTGACGGATTTTTCGTCAGCTTGTCAGGGGGGCAATGTGCGGTCCCGAAGATCAGTTCAGATGATACAGCTCCGCGACGTTGTCGTGCAGGATGTAGTTCTTCTCGGCCTCGCTCAGGTTGGCGGTGTGCTTCTGCAGGATCTCCTGCGACCACGGCCAGGTCGAGTCGCTATGCGGGAAGTCGTTAGCCCACATCAGCCGGCGGATGTTGCACATGTCCTTCATCTGGAACGCAACCCAGTCGTCCTGGAAGGTCGTGTACACATTCTCGCGGAAGTACTCGCTCGGCATCTTCGATAGCTGCGTACCGGTCATCCAGTAGCGATGCCGATCGTAGGCGTGGTCCATCCGGTACATATAGTGCGGCACCCATCCGGCGTCGGCCTCGACACACACCAGTTTTAACTTCGGATGACGCTCGAACACGCCACCGAAGATGAACGTGCCGATGATGTCCTGGCATCCGCGGATGATGCCGAGGAAATTGTTCAGCCGCGGGCCGCGCGCGGTGAAGCTGTCGGCCTTGCTGGTCAGGATATGGAAGCTGAGCGGCAGCCCCAGCTCGATCGACGCCTCGTAAAATGGCGCATACATCGGGTCGTGATAGTCGGCGACCGCGGGATTGCCCGGCATCATGACGCCCTTGAGCCCCAGCTCCTTCATTTTGCGCAGATCGGCGATACCTTCCTCGACTGAGCGCATCGCGGTCTGGCCGCATCCGATCAGCCGATCCGGATGCGCCGCGCAGTACTCCGCAATCCACAAATTGTAAGCATCGAAGCACGCCTTTTTGTAGTCGAAGTCCGGATGATTGCAGAGCAGCATTCCTACGGTTGGATAGATGACCTCGGCGGCGACGCCGTCGCGCTTCTGGTCGTCCATCCGCGCATCGGGATCCCATCCGCCGCGATGCATATCCTCGAACTTCACGCCGCTGACGGCTAACTGTTCGGCCGGCTTGCCCGCCGCCGCCAGCAGTCCCATCGGGACCGGACGTTCCATGCCGTCGACCACGAACATGTCGCCCATTTTCGGATCGCGCACCATGTGAGGCGCGCGGTCGCGGAATTTTCGATCGCATCGATCGACGTAGGTACCCGGCGGTTCGGTTATGTGCGAATCGGCCGAGATGATTGGTTTCTGCATCGCGTAGTTCTCCTCGATTGGGAAAGTTCCCTGACCGGGAATTCGAGCAACATCTTTACTAGAGCACGGACGGGTTGACAACGCGATCCGAGTCGCGCGGAGATATCGAACCATGAGCGACCAACAAAATCTCGATGCGATCCGAATGCCATTCGGCGAATTGCTCGGAATCAAAATCACCGCCGCTGCGCCCGAGCGCGTCACCGCCGAGATGACAGTGCGGCCTGAGTTGTGCACCAATCCCGCGGTGCTGCACGGCGGCGCGCTGATGGCATTCGCGGATACGCTGGGCGCCTACGCGACGTTTCTCAATCTGCGCGACGGGCAGGGCACCACGACGATCGAATCGAAGACCAACTTTCTCGCGCCCGCGCCCGTCAACACGAAGGTGAGCGCGGAGTGCGCGGCGATTCATCGCGGCAGACGCACGATGGTATGGCAGACGCGCATCACGTCGGAGACCGGCAAGCTCATCGGCATCGTGACGCAGACGCAGATGGTGCTGGATGCGCCTACAAAGTGATTCGCGCTAGGTGAGCGGCGGCAGGACCTCGAGTGCGTGCGTGGCCGCTGCGAGGTAAACCGGCTGCGGGTTCAGCGCGTGCTCGTGGATGCAGGCCTCGGTGAATTTGATCGCGTGCTCATCGGAATTGGCCAGCGCGCGATCGATCAGCTCATCAACGCTGAGCGGCGCCGACGGCTGATGGTTTGAGGGCGCGGCGATTCCGAATGCCGCATACAGTCCCGCGCTCGCTTGCCACGCATAGCGCGCCGCCAATCGCGCCGTCGCATCATGTATATACGGCGAAAGGTTGCGAACCGCGCGCGAACCGGTGACGCAATGAATGAAGGCGATCACACCGCCGATGCCCTTCGCATTGTTGATGTATACGCGCGCGAAAGTCTCCGTGAGATTCGAGAGAAACGCCGCGAGATCGCCGCGCGTGTCGACCATCGCGAGCACGTCGTTGAATGGCTCGAAGGTCGTGAGCTGCGCGATGCCGTCGGTGAGGAAGCCGCCGACCTTGCGACGCTCCATCGGCAACCGCTCCACATTCGCAATCGCGCGCGAGGGCAGGGCGTCCTGCAAGCCATCGATTTTTCCTGGCAGCGGCTGAAACGTCGCGGCCCAATAGCCTAGACCCTCTGCGAGTTCGTGGACGCGCACCGAGTTCTCGCGATCGCCGAGCGCGCGCGCCGCATGCGCGGTGCGAAGCACGCCATGAAATGCCGCCGCCGCGATTCCGGGCGCGAGCCGCATCGTCCATCGATCCAAAACCTCGCGCCATGGCGCATCTTTCAGCGCGTCATCGAAGAACGCGATCCAATCGCCCACGCGCTTTTCTTTGCCGAGCGCCTTGCGCCAATCACCTTCCGAAATTCGCGCCGAGGGCGACGGATGCGGCTCCAGCCGCTTCGCATATCGATGCGCCCACTTCGCGATCGCCTCGGGACGGCGCATCGCGGCGAGAGCTTCGGCCGCCATCGGGCCGTGATTCGAGAGTCCACCGCCGAACTCCGGCCCGGTGCGCGCGAAAATCGCGTAGGCATCATCGATCGGATCGTAGTCGCGGTCCATTTCTTCTATCTGGAATGCAAAAGTATCTTCTTTATGAACGAACGGCGTGCACTGACTTTCGCGCTAGTTCCCTCGCACGGTCACACAGTAGGTGCCGTAGATACCGCCCAGCAGACTGTACGAGGCGTCATCGACCGAAACCACTTCCGTGATACCTGCGCTGTTCTTCGCCGAGGCGATGCTCGCATCGCCAGTCGCAACCACCCCCAGTATCGAAGTGTCACATCCGGTCCCAGTTTTGGTCGGCGGTGTCTTCGCTGACGTCGCGTTGATGGGTCCCTTCACATCGGTATAGAGCAAGCCTAGCGCGGGAGTTCTGACGTTCATGCACCCCGCGATCGAGCACAATGCGAGACCAATTAAGGTCAGCTTGATCGCGTTGCGCGGGTTGCTGCGAGATCCGTCGGCGCGTGATGACATGCGGTTACTCCTTTCTTCTGAATTTTAAAGATCGAGATGCTACCGTTGGCGCGCCGATAAGAACAAGACCATCGAGATCGACCTTCATGAAATTCGCAGGAATTCGATCGCTCATGGCGCGTCCATCCCGAATGCCACCTTCAAATCGTCGGTGCCGGCGAATGGATAGACGTGCACCATCCAACCGAAAATCTGCGGATGAAAATTACCGCCGACCGCTGCGCATTCGCTCGCATCGGAGATCGTCCCCATGAAGCCGAAACGCTGATCGGCGAAGTAGCCCACGCGCGGATCGGTGTGGCGCCCCGCCCCAACTTCGGCGGCGTTCAGACGCGGCATGATGTGGCCCGTCATCACGTCGTCTTCGGTGATGCCGGGCGGCAGGCAGATGTTGGTGTGCGCGTGCCATCGCGTGAGGCCGAGCGGAATGATCGCGTCGAGCTGCGCCGGCGTGTAACTCGCGGGCGCGGAGTACATCGCGCCGACCAGCTTGTAACCGCCGAAGGTCTTCTTCTCATATAACAGCGAACCCGGATGCTTGAGGTCGATGTCGCCGAGATATTCGGCCTGGCTCTGCGTCTTGCCGGTGAAGTGATAAACGTCCTGCGGCACCGATTCCATGTAGGGCAAGTAGCCGTCGGCCTCCGCGATTTTGTAATCCTCATACTTAGCGAGCGCGGCGCGCATCGTCTGCATGATCTCTTCGGCGCGTGCCGTATCGGCGGGCGTGGCCGCGCGCATAGCGGTCATCGTCATATGCGGTCCCATATCCATATGCTTGCCCATTCCGGCGGTCGCTCCGGTGTCGCTCGCGCCGGAATCGTTGCTCATATCCATGCCTTCCATGTCGTGGGCGATCGCGCGCGCGCCGAAGAGCTCGCCAATCAGGATGACGGCCGATGCTACAACGAGTAGGGCTAGTCTCTTCATCTGGTCACTCCGCCGGAGGAACGTAGCCTTTGGGCGCTTCCTGCATCAGCGCGAGGATGTGGCCGTCGGGGTCGGTGAAAAACGCCATGAAGAGGTCGTGATCGTCCATCTTCGCGATTAGATGCGGTGGGCTCTGAAAGCGCACCCCGCGCGATTTGAGTTCGCGCACTGCGAGCGCGATATCGGCGCATCGAAAGTACAGGACGGAGCTGCGGCGGACCTCGTCGTCGTCCTTTGCTTTCTCTAAAAACAGGCGCACGCCCGCGCAATCGAAGAAGCTCAAATCGCCGAAGCGAAAGAGCTTGCGAAATCCCATCGTCTCGCCGAAAAACTTCTCCGCGCGATCGACGTCGCGCACGTTTAGCGCAATCTGTCCGATATGACTCATGTCGAGAAGCATCAGCCCGCTCCTAGCGCGGGATCACCGGCAACACGAGGTGCGAGGCGGTTGCGGCGCCATGGAAAATCGTCTGCTTCGCGGCGCGCAGATCGGCATCCGCGTCGATGCCGAAATCATTGCCCGTATTGAGATTGCGATCGTAGCGGGGAAAGTTGCTCGAGGTGATTTCCAGCCGCACCCGATGACCGCGGGCGAACACGTGGCTCGTCGCCCACATATCGATGCTGTACTCGTAGGTCTTGCCGGGCGCGATGAGCGACGGCTCCGAAAGCGAATCGCGGAAGCGCGCGCGCATTACGCCTTCCGCGAGGTTGTGCGCGTAGCCGTCGGGTCGCACGTCGATCAGCTTCGCCATGAAGTCCGTGTCCGGGGCCGATGACGTCGCGAACAGCTTCATCGTGACTGGCCCGGTAATTTCCAACGGCTCCGAGAGCGGCTCGCCCGTATATACCAGGACATCGCGACGCTGCTCGATCTCGCGCTGATCGAAAACTCCGGGTGCCAGGCCGAGCGTGGTCCCGCCGCGCGTTGGGACCGGATTCGCCGGATCGTAGACGTAGTTGTCCGCGACCTCATCGCCACTGGGCGCGACGAGTGAAAGCGAGCCGTCACCATTCGATGAATTCGCGCCGCCGCGGCTATGGAGAAACACCTTGGTGTAGTTAGTCCGCTTGAGCGGCCACTCGGCTTCGTCGCGCCATCGATTCTCGCCCATCACGAAGATGCGCACCGGTGGCTCCTCGAGGATGCCGGTCGGAAGTCCCTTGAGCAGCGCGTCGAACCATCGCAACTGGATGGCGTGCAGCTCGATTTTCGCCTCCGGGCCAAAATCGATGTCGCCGGTTCCGCGCGAGGTCGGGACTGAATACGGCAGCAGATGCGCCCACGGACCCATGATGAGTTTCTGGCCCGCGCGCGCATCCGGCGTCGCCGCGTGATCGCGCATCGCGCTGTACATCGCGAGCGTGTCGTATTGAAACGCGTCGTACCACGAGCCGACGTGGAGGACCGGTGCAGCCACAGTATCGCATCGATTGCGGAGATCAGTCTCGGCCCAGTATGCGTCATCTTTCCAATGCTTCAGATAATCGGCGAAGTAGGGCGCGCCTTTCGCGAGCCGCTCGCCCCAATCGGAAAGCGGCAGATGACGAAATGCTTCGGGCTTGAGCGCCGACAGCGGG
>DATGKG010000472.1:0-5466 GCA_035294805.1 Binataceae bacterium (SeqCode)
ATGTACAAAGAGTTGGACATCACCGAGCCGCGGTTCATACATCCGTAGCACTCCGGTTTCATAGCGAGCCGTTCGCGCGCTGACGCCACATCCGGCGTGGCACTCCTCGATGGCACCATCGCGGATCTCGCGCTATGCTGCTTCGCGAATCGCGTATGCCCGCCAGGAAACCATCGCGCACCGGCCAGATCAAATTTTCCTTCTGGGCTTTTGTGCTCGGGCTCGCGGTGGTCATCGCCATGGTCGCGATGAACCACAAGACACTCTTCAAGCGCTACGAACTCACAGTCGACGATATCCGGATGTACTGGCGGGCCACCAGCAAGCCGCTCGGGGTGGTCAAGATCGCCGCGATCGATGACAAGAGCATCGCAGAGCTCGGGCAGTGGCCGTTTCGCCGTAGCATCATGGCGCAATTCGAACGCGAGCTGATCAACTATAAGGTTGCGGTCGTTGGATACGATGTGCTGTTCAGCGAACAGGACAACTTCGATGCTGCGCGCGACTCGCTGGTCGAGCGCCTCGAGAAATGGGGAACCACCAAAGTCACGGCAGAGCAGCTGCTGGGCGAAAGCAACGACCAGGCATTCGCGGATGCTATAAAGGCGCAAGGCAAAACCGTCCTCGCGTATACATTCGGCTCCCTCGACGCCAACGGCCAAACGAGCGGCGTGATGGAGCGGCAGGGCTTTACCACCGATCTGATTCTCCCCGCGCCTCTTTCCTACAATCTGGCGCGAATTCCGGCCGGAACCGTGCGCGAGCTGTTTGGCTCGAAGTGGTATCGTCCGCCGACGCCGATCCTCAATCAGGCCGCCTATAGCACCGGCTTCGTTCCGATCGATTCCGATGACGACGGGGTGATGCGCGCGCAGATTATGGTCGCGCGATTCCATGACGGTAATCGCGTGCCGCTCTCGCTCGCGGTGCTGCGTGCACTCGCGAATGGCGGCAATTTGATCATCAACTTCGGCGCGCTCGGCGATCAGAAAGTGATCATCCAGACTTCGGATGGACAGACTGCCGCTGAATTTCCGATCAACGAACACGGCCAGATGTTCGTCAACTTCCGCGGTCCCGAAGGGACCTTTCCGCGCATCTCCTTCACCGACATTCTCAACCATCGCGTCCCCGACTCGGAATTGCAGGGAAAGATCCTTCTGGTCGGGATGACGGCGCGCGGCGGAGGCGACCGCTTCGTGGTCCCGACCGGTGCGGATTTTCCCGGGGTCGAGATTCACGCCAACGCGATCGACAACATCCTGCAGAACGACGTCATCGTCCGCGCCTGGAACAACAACATCGAATCGTTGTGCGGTTTGGTTCTCGGATTGCTGATGGTGCTGGCGGCGTCGTTCCTGCCCGCCAACCTTACCGCGATGGCAGTGGTGACACTCGGTGGCTCGTACTACCTTATCGCGCGCCAGATGCTATGGCACAATCACCGGCTCATCGGCATCGTCTATCCGCTCTTGATGCTGGTCTCCACCTACGTGGTCATGGCCGGCTTCCGCTATTACGAGGAGAACAAGGAAAAGCGCCATCTGCGTCACGCGTTCGAGCATTACCTGCATCCGAGCGTCATCGCGTCGGTGGTGGATAATCCCGAAGGTCTGAAGCTGGGCGGCGAGCGCCGAATCATCACGATATTGTTCGCCGATATCGTGAACTATACCGGCCTGTCGGAGAGCATGAAGAGCGATCCCGTCGCGCTGGTTACGATGCTCAATGAATACATGACCAAAATGACGGACCGCATCCTCGAAAGCGAAGGCGTGGTCGACAAGATCCGCGGCGATGGCATCATGGCGTTCTGGGGCGCACCCAACGAGGTCCCGAATCATGCGCAGGCGGCGATCGATACCGCGATCGCGATGCTGACGGAGTTGAAACGGCTCAACGCCAACGACCCGCGCTTCACGCACGTCGATATCGGAATCGGGATCGCCACCGGCGAGGCGATTGCCGGAAACTTTGGCGGCGCCAATCGCTTCGATTATTCGGTCATTGGCGATACCGTCAATCTCGCCTCGCGCCTTGAGGAATTGACCCGCAAGTTCAAATCCCATCTGCTGGTGAGCCGCGATACGGTCGCGAAGGCGGTCGGCGGCAGCTACATCCAGCGCGATATCGGATTGGTCCGCGTCAAGGGTAAACACGATGCCGTCCAGGTGGTCGAAATCATCGGCCACGCGAACGACGGCGTCGATCCCACGCTCTACAACCAATTCGCGCACATCACCGAGTTGCTGCACGACGGCAAGGCCGACGAGGCACGCGCCGCGTTGAATAACCTTCAGCATGAAAATCCTACTGACGGTGTCATTCATATGTATGCGGAAAAGTTCGCCGAACTGAAGGAACTTCCGCGCGAGATGCTGTTCGAGTTCGATACCAAGTGACCTTCCGGCATCGCCGAAGCTCATCCTGAGCGCTGCGCGAAGGATCTCGCACGCGGCCGACTCGCCCATCTTACAACCACTTCCCATTCATGCTAATTCGTTAAGCTTGGATTAATTCCGAATCTTGCGCAGGTATTCGCCTATGGCTGCGACGAATCGTGTAAAAGTCGGGATTTTGGGCGCCTCCGGATACTCCGGAATCGAGTCGGTGCGGCTGCTCGCGGCCCATCCGTTCGTCGAGCTATCGGTGCTGACCTCCGAGCACTACGCGGGCCGCGAGGTCGCCGAGGTTTATCGCCATCTCGCAGGCGTCGATCTGCCTCCCTTCGAGGAGTTGCGCACCGACCTCATCAAAGGACGCGCCGAGGTCGTGTTCTCATGCCTGCCGGAGAAGGTCGCCACCACGATGATCGCCGACCTGGTGCACAGTGGCGTCAAGGTGATCGATTTTTCGGAAGACTTCCGCCTGCACGATCCCGCCGCGTATCGCGCGACTTTCGGCGTCGATCATCCGGCGCCGGCGCTGCTGAAGAAGGCGGTGTACGGGCTCAGCGAGTTCAATCGTCATGCGCTGCGCGAGGCGACGCTAGTCGCGAATCCCGGATGCTTCCCCACTGGCGCGCTGCTCGCACTGCTGCCGCTCATCAAGCGCGACCTCATCGAGCCGTCATCGATCATCATCGATGCGAAATCCGGCACGACCGGTGCACGCCGCGCCGCGAGTGTCGAGCAACTTTTCGCCGAGGTAAACGAGAACGCGCGCGCGTACAAGGTTGGCAATCATCGCCACATTCCCGAGATGGAACAGGAGATCGGCAATCTGCTCGGGCGCGAGATCGCGATTGTGTTCGTGCCGCATCTGCTGCCGATTTCTCGCGGCATCCTGACGTCGATTTTCATGCGGCCGCGCACCGGTACTGCCGAGCAGGACGTGCGCAACGCGCTTGAGGGAAGCTTTGCGAAGTCGCGCTTCATCAAGCTGCTCAAATCGGGCGAGCTGCCGGAGTTGAAGAATGTGCGCGCAACCAACTTCTGCGAAATCGCCGTGCACCTCGATCGTCGCGCGGGTACGCTGGTGGTGCTGACAGCGATCGACAATCTAGGCAAGGGCGCCGCAGGCCAGGCCGTGCAGAACATGAACCTGATGCTGGGGTACGACGAAGCTGCGGGCCTCCTCGCCGCCGCGCCGGTGCCATAGCCTTAAGGCAAGTCGAACAGCAGCACCTCTGCGTCATCGGTCGCGGAAAATTTTAGCCGGCTCTCATCGCTGATCCTCGCGCCGTCGCCCTCTCCCATCGCGATGCCGTTGATGCTGAGCTTGCCACGCGCGACATGCGCGAAGGCATTACGGCCGGACGCGATTTCCTTTTCTGCGGATTGGCCCTTCGCCAGCGCGCCGATATACAGGTCGGTGTCCTGATGGATCTTCAGCGCGCTATCGCCTCCCTCATGCGAGGCAACGAGAGCGAGCTTGCCCTTCGTGCGATCGCCTAGCGTCTTCTGCTCGTAGCCGGGCTTGATGCCGCGCGCTTCGGGCAAAATCCAAATCTGCAGGAGATGGAGATCCTCCGAGGGCGATGGATTGAACTCACTATGCTGGATGCCGGTGCCCGCGGTCATCCGCTGGACGTCGCCAGCGGGAATCACGCTGCGGGTGCCGAGGCTGTCGCGATGCTCGACGGCGCCGCTCAGCACATAGGTAATGATCTCCATATCGCGATGCGGATGCGTCCCGAATCCTTTTGCCGCCGCGATCCAGTCGTCATTGATGACGCGCAGGACCGAAAATCCGTTCTCATTCGGATCGAAATAATCGCCGAAGGAAAATGTGTGGCGACTGTTGAGCCAATCGATTTTGGTCAGTCCGCGATCGGAAGATTTTCGCAGGGTAATCATGTTTGCTCCTCTGCGAACAAGATAACCACTCTGTCAAGGGAGTAGGAATCGTCGTCCGTATGGTTTTTCTTCGTAGGGGCGGTTCGCGAACCGCCCGCAGCGAACTCGCGATCGCGAAAAGCTTCCTCGATTGCATAGTCGCTGCTTCGTTCGCGAACGACCCCTACACGGAATCAGAATTGGAGAACGAGCGCGAGGATTTCTTCGGGAGAATCGCATAGCGTGTCGGCGCCGGCGTTGGTCAGCTCCTCGCGCGAGCCGTATCCGTAGGTCACGCCAATCGCGAAGATGCCGTTCGCTTTCGCCCCGACGACATCGTGCTCGCGATCGCCGATCATCACGGACCGCGCCGGATCGATGCCGCTCTCTTCGATGATATGTCTGAGCAGGTCGCGCTTGTCACCAAGTGAGCCATCACGACGCGCGCCGAATACGCCGTTGAAGTATTGCCGCAACGAAAACGCATTCAACACGGCGTCCGCATGGTCGACGAATTTGGTGGTCGCGAGGTACACGGGCGGACCCGAGTTGCAAATGCACCGCAGCATCGCATCGATGCCGGGATACATCGTGGTCTCGCTCACACCTTTGATTTCGTACCGTCGCAGGTACGCTTCGGCGGCGCGTTCGACCAGATGCGCGCGGTTGACGCCGAGCAGCTTGCCGAAGTTCTGCCGCAGCGGAGGTCCGATGCACCACAGCAACTCCTCGAGTGGTGGAACATGCGCGCCGACCTCACCCAGCGCATACGCCACTGAGGAGGTAATTGCTACGCGCGGATCAGTCAGCGTCCCGTCGAGGTCGAAGAGAATACTGTCGAAGCGCGCCCTTCGAAGAGATGGCTGCATTCCTTTAGTTCTCCCCCTCAGGGGGAGACTACAGTGAGGGAAGCAGGCTGTGAAAATTCCTTTTTCAACAGCCTGCTACGCGGTGCGGCGCATCATTTCGAGGATGTCGTAGCCGGTGATCGCCTTCGATTTCTCCGACCATTCGCGCAGCTCGGCGTCGCCCACCAATCCGGCCTGCGAGCCCTTCGCGAGGTCCATCAGCGCAATCTTGATGGTGGCCTCGTCGATCATCTCGCCGCTCTTGGGATCCGCCATCGAGCCGCCGCCCTTCTCATGGTAGAGCTTCACCACGCGGCGCGCCTCGTCAATTTGCTCCTGGC
>DATGKG010000473.1:0-3926 GCA_035294805.1 Binataceae bacterium (SeqCode)
GTCCGTCGCGGGAAGTGATGTGGAATAGGATCGGCGTGGTGGTCACAGAATCAACATCGCGTCGCCATAACTGAGGAAGCGGTAGCGATGACGAATCGCCTCGCGGTACGCGGCCAGAATTTTCTCGCGCCCCGCCATCGCCATCACTAACGCGAGCACGGTCGTGCGCGGCATATGAAAGTTGGTGATCATCGCGTCGACCAGCTTGAAGCGAAACCCCGGATGAATGAACAGCCCGGTGAAGCCCTCGGTATCACCCGTCACCGCATGCGACTCCAGCGTGCGCACGCTGCTGGTCCCGACCGCGATGATGCGCCCGCCGGTCCGCTTCGCATGCGCGATCGCCTCGGCCGTCTCGGGCGGAATCACGTACCATTCGGCCTCCATCGAATGCTGCTCGACCACATCGCTGCGCAGCGGCGCGAAAGTTCCCGGCCCGATATGCAACGTGACGAAAGCGCGACGCACGCCGGCCTCGGCAAGCGAGCGGAAAACCTCGTCGGTGAAATGCAGGCCCGCCGTCGGCGCCGCGATCGCTCCGTCATGCGAGGCATACACGGTCTGATAGTCGTCGGCATCGGCAGAGGTGACCTCGCGATCGATATAGTGCGGTAACGCGAGTGTGCCATGCTCGCGGATGAGAGCATCGAGCGGCACGGAATTCTCGCTTGCGACGATCGCGCGGCCGGGCCGCGCGTAGCCGTGCACGATGATCGCGTGGCCATCCTCGAGGAGCAGGCGGGTGCCTTCCTTTAACGGGCGATGGGCGCGGAGCATCGCCTGCCACGCGCCGGGCCGCTCGGTCATCGGACGGACGAAGAGGATCTCGACGCGTCCGCCTGACTCCTTGTTGGCAAACATCCGTGCGGGCATCACGCGAGTATCGTTGAGAATGAGCAGGTCGCCCTCATTCAGATAGCGCGCGAGCTTGTAGAATCGTGAATGTTCGATTTCGTCATCCTTTCGCTTGAGCACCAAAAGCCGCGCCTCATCGCGTCGCGAAAGGGGCTCCTGCGCGATGAGATCTTCGGGCAAATGGTAGTCGAGATCGTCGATTTTCATTTAACGCGCGAACAAAAGTGCAGCATTCTCAAGGATCATTTGGCTTCGTTTTGTAAAAGAGCCAAAATAGTGAACCGGTTCATCTTTGGCATTCGTGGACACCATTTAATTCGCTAAAATCGATGCGACAATCCGCACCCTGCGGAAACATTATGACAAAACTGTCGGCTCTGCGCCTGACCGTTCCACCTCCGACATCATGATGATCGCCGCCGCGACGAACAGTAGCAGCGCGCCGAATCCGATCGCATAGCGCAGCCCGATGAGGTTGCTCATCGCCGCACCGAGCAGCGATCCGAAGAGTCCCGCGCCGAGTCCGAGGAAACGCACGCTCGCCACCACGCGCCCGAGCATCTGCGCCGGCGCGATCTTCTGGATGAGGCTCATCTGCGTGACGAAGTAAATCGTCCCGAATGAATCGCCGATGAGCTGCTGGCTGACCATCAGCGCGATGCTCACGATTCCCGCGCCATGCGCGAAGGTGAGCAGCGCAAATCCTAGACCCATCGCGGCGAGGCCGAGTGCCATCGCGCGCCCGATGCCGATTCTGTCGGCGGTCCGCGTCGTGATCGCGGCGCCGACGAATGAGGCCGCGCCGCCGGTCGCATAGATCATCCCGAGCGGTCCCGGCCTGAAGCCGAGTTCGTTGATGAAGTACAGCGCGTACACGGTGCTGAAGATTCCACTCGCGATCGCGCCGACCGCCGCACTCGAGGCGACCGCGAGCAGGCGCGAATCATCGACGATGCCGCGCGCGCCTTCGAGGATCTCCGTCGCGACGCGCGAATCCTTGCGCCGCGTCGGCGCGCCCTCCGGCTTGCTGATGAGGCGCAGAAAAATCAGCGAGAACACGAACGATACCGCATCGGTCGCGATCGCAATCGGCGCGGTGAGCCATTGCACCAGCCATCCCGCGAGGCCGAACGCGCCCATCTCGGCGACCGCCTCGGTCGCGCTCAGGATGCTGTTGGCTTGCGTGATGGCGTCGCGCCCCACCAGCGTCGGCAGATATGCGCGATAGCCGACGCTGAACAGGATATCGGCGAACGAGGTGAGGAACATCACGACGTAGACCTGCTCGATGCGCAGCTTGCCGAACGCGGCGGCTGCCGGAATCGAGGCGAGCAGCGCGATGTTCGCGAGGTCGGCGCCGATCATCAACGGACGGCGCCGGATGCGATCGACCCACACTCCCGCGAACAGGCTGAACATCAGCGCGGGCACCGTGCGCCATACCGCGAGCGCCGCCATCTGGGCGGGCGTCGCGTGCAGCGCGATCACCGCGAGGAAGCTGATCGCGACGCCGCCGACTTTCGAGCCGAACTCCGAAATCGTCTCGCCGGTCCACAGCTTCATGAAGTCGGCGTGGCGAAAAAGATTGGGAGGTCTAGCGTCGAGCGACTCGCCCGACACTTCCAGATTCACGTTTGCGTTGTCCATGATTCCATCGCGCCAAAAAAGAAAAAGCCCCGAGCTTCGATGCGCGGGGCTTTGGATTCGCTTTCGAAATTCGTTTTAGTCGATATGTGGCTTGATGGCTGGCATGGGACTCTCTCCGAGTCGCCGCGATACTAGCGGCCGTGCACGCGCGAGGCAATCGGCTCTTGCGCAGGTCGAGCACCTTCCATAGTCACGATCCCATGAAGTACGCATTCGATGTCGCCAACTTCGGACCCTATGCCGACCCGCGCGTCCTCGCCGACCTCGCGCGCCGCGCCGAGGACGCGGGATGGGACGGCTTCTTCATCTGGGATCACATCCAAGTCTCGTGGCCTGACGCGGTGGGCGATCCGACGGTCCAGCTCGCAGCGATTGCGATGGCGACCTCGCGCATCCGCTTCGGCCCGATGGTCACGCCGCTGCCTCGCCGCCATCCGTGGAAGCTCGCGCGCGAGGCCGCAACACTCGATCATCTTTCCGGCGGGCGGCTCATCCTCGGCATCGGACTCGGCGGCGACTGGTTCACCGAACTGAGTTCGTTCGGATATCCTCTCGACGACATGGTGCGCGCGGAAATTCTCGACGAGGGCCTCGCGATCGTGAGCGGACTTCTGACCGGCGAGCCGTTTTCATTCGCGGGCAAGCATTACACCATTAAGCCCACGCAGTTCATGCCGAAGCCGGTTCAACCGCGCATCCCGATTTGGATCGCCGGCACCTGGCCGCGTCCGCGCCCATTTCGCCGCGCGGCCCGCTTCGATGGCGTGGTGCCGATGTCATCCAACATTGAAAGGGATCTCGGCATCGATGACGTTCGCGCGATCGCGCGCTTCATCAAGGAGCATCGCGAAGGCAACGGTCCGTACGACATCATGCATGCGGGCGACACGGCGGGAAAATCGAAACGCGAGGCCGGCGACATCGTCGCGCCGTTCATCGAGGCGGGCGCGACCTGGTGGAACGAAGCGCCGCTGCCATGGAAAACGAAGCTCGACGATGTTCGCGCGCGCATCGATGCCGGCCCGCCGAAGACTTGAACCCCGCTACGCGAACTTCAAGATGATTTTCCCGAAGTGCTCGCTCGCCTGCATCATCCGATGCGCCTCGGCCGCTTGCGAAGCGGGAAACACTTTGTAAATCGGCGGACGCAAACGGCCCTGCGCCAACGCCGGCGCATTCATGTTCACGAACGACGTGACGATCTCCGCCTTCTCGGCCACCGCACGGCTGCGCAGCGTCGAGCCCATGATCTTCAGATGCTTGCGCAGCACCGGCATCAGATCGATCTGGCTCTTGTTTCCTTTCATCAAACCGATAAGCACCAAACGGCCGCCGTGCGCGAGCGATTCGATATTGGGGCCGAGATACGCAGCGCCGATACTGTCCAGGATAATGTCCACCCCGCGTCCATTGGTGGCCGACTT
>DATGKG010000474.1:0-6074 GCA_035294805.1 Binataceae bacterium (SeqCode)
AAATCTCAGCCTGCCGGCGGCGCGTCGCGGTGCGAGCGTCAACGCGATCGATGCCGATGAACTCGCAATCGCATCGGCGACGAAAAATGCGGCGCGGTTGGGCTTTGCCGAGACCAAGTTTATCGCGGGCAAGGCGCTCGAGGCCGTGCAGTTTCTCATTCGCGCGAAGTACCGGCCCGAAATCGTGATTCTCGATCCTCCCCGCACCGGCGCGGCGGAGTTGATGGAATCAATCATCAAGTTGCATCCGCGATCGGTCGTCTATGTTTCCTGCGACGTCGCGACGCTCGCGCGCGATCTGCGCGTTTTGCTTAACGGCGGCTATCGCGCGAACCGAATCGCGGCGTTCGATTTCTTTCCGAACACGCATCATGCCGAGATCGCGGCGCACTTGCTATTGACTTAGCTTGCGGCGCGTTCTTAATCTAAAGTGCAGGTCACTCCCGCATCTCCCTGCCAAAGGGTAAGATCAGAAGCGATGCCCAAACAGGAAAAGGAAAAGCTGGCTCGTCCGAAGATCACGATAATTCCTGGTCGCGGCGTAGCGCAGACCATCAATTATCTGCTCGAAGATCGCGACGATCTCGAATGGATAATTGCGGTCGGACGCACCAAGAACGGCGAGCTGTTCTTCTACGACACCGGCGGCGACATCGTCGAGGATCTGGGCACGCTCGAATATCTCAAGGCGCGCATCGTGCGCGCGCACTTCGGCGACGAGTACGAATAGACTTCCGCGCGCGCGTGTCAGATTCCGTCGTCCGCGAATTCTTCTTGCGGTGGATGTGCGTAAAGCACGCCGTCGGCGATCTCGATCGGCACGCGATAAAGAAATTTTCCGCACGCGCTCCCCGGCCCCGCGATACACTCGCCGCTCGCCGGCTCGTAGTATGCGTTGTGGGTCTGGCACATCAGATAGCGCCCTTCCTCGGCGAAAAATTGATTGTCCACCCAGTCCATCGGCATTGGCACGTGGCGGCACCGATTGACGTAGGCATGAAACTCGCCGTTGAAGTTGATGACAAAGCATTCCTCGTCGACGCCGCGGATCGGCAGCAGGAACTTCATCGATTCGCCGGGTTTGAGGTCGCTCGTTCGCGCAACTTTGAAGCGCGAGACCGCCGGCGCTTTGGGGTGACGCGCGTGGGAGCCGGTCAGCGCGGCGCGGCGCCGATCTTTCTCAGACATGCGATTTTTCCTGCGGAAACAAACTCGGTTGCCGGAGTTTTACAAAGCCCGTAGCATCTGTAAACGCACCCCTTAACCAAGGCGCAAGCCGTTGCAGCAAGCCGTTTCAGGATGATGGACAAGCCGCGAATTCGCCCCGTCGAAGCATTTCCGATCGAACAGCAGAATCAGACCTACATTTGTTTGCGCGATCCGACCGGACTTGCGCCCGAGCCGATTCTGCTCGGGATGGGCGCTTACTTCATCATCACGCTGTTCGACGGGCGCAACGACGCGCGCGAAATCCAGAGCGCGTTCACTAAACGCTTCGGTGAGAATCTTCCCGCCGACAAGCTCGCCGATCTGATCGCGACGCTCGACAAATCGTACTTCCTCGATTCGCCGCGCTTTGCGCAGCGCGTCCGCCGCGTGCGCGAGGATTTCCTCGCGAGCCCCGATCGTCCTGCCGTTCACGCGGGCTTATGCTATGCGAAAGACCCCGCGCATCTGAGTAAAGAGATCGAAGGATTCTTTGCGGGACCCGAAGGACCCGGCGCCACCGAGCCCGCCCGTCGCGAGGGCGCGCTGGCGGGACTCATCGCACCGCACATCGATCCGCGTCGCGGCGCCGCGGCCTACGCGCATGCGTATGGGCATCTGAAGATGTACGACGCGCCGGAGCTGGTGATCGTGCTCGGCACCTCGCATTACGGCTCGGGGCCGGAGTTGTTCAGCGCGACCAAAAAAAGTTACGCGACTCCGTTTGGTGCGGTGCCAACCGATGTCGATTTCGTCAACCGGTTAGCCGCGCATTATCGCGGCGATCTCTTCGCCGATGAGCTGCTGCATCGCAATGAGCATTCGATTGAGTTTCAGGCGCTATTCCTGAAGTGGGCGCTCGGTAATCGCGATTTTACCGTCGTCCCGATTCTCGTCAGCTCGTTTCACGAGATGATTATGAGTGGAACGCTGCCGGGCAACGATGGCCGCGTAGCGTCATTCGTCGAGGCCGTGCGAGATACGCTCGCGGGCGAGAAGCGGCGCACGCTGATCGTCGCCGGTGTCGACTTCGCGCACATCGGGCGCAAATTCGGCGACGTGTTCACCGCCGATGAAACCGTGGCTGAGCGCGTGCAACGCGAGGACATGGGGCTGATCGAGTTCATCAAGCGCGGCGACCCGGCGGGCTTCTTCGAAGACATCGTAAAGGATCGCGACGCGCGCCGAATTTGCGGTCTCTCTCCGATGTACACGCAACTCGAATTGCTGCAAGGCCACACGGGTCATCTTCTGAAGTACGGCATCGCCATGGAACCCGACACCGGCTCCGCGGTTTCGTTCGCCAGCCTCGCGATCGAATAGCGAATCTCGCGCTTGTCATATTTCCGGCAGTAACCGGACGGCTGCTTCTTCGTATCTATAGATGGAGTACGACCATGGAAGCAGTTGGAATTCGATCGCCGGGGAAGTCATTTGGCCGAATAAAGTTCGTGCGTGCATGCCGATATCTTGCGGGCGCGCTCACGCTTGCGGCGACGCTCGCACTCGCGGGATGCTATGGACCGCCGACGCAGCGCGATGCGCTCATGGGCGGTGCGATCGGCGCGGGTAGCGGCGCGCTGATTGGCTCTGCGGTGGATCATCCTTTCGCCGGCGCGCTGATTGGCGGAGCGGGCGGTGCGGGGGCGGGATACCTGTACGGCCAGCATGAAGAACACGAGTGGCGTCAGTATCCGTACTACGGCGGTTATTAAATCATGACAATGGCTACTAGCCGCGCGCGCTACTTCTGCGCGTAGACAGGATGCACGACCTCGTTGTCCTCGGCGGCTTGGCCGACGTTGAGCGCGACGAGGTCGTCGTCGTGGATGTCGCCTTCGACCACGACCAGCTGGCCGTTATCGTAGCCCAGCTTCACCGCAATCAGATGTAAATGGCCGTCGCGAACCACCGGCACGTAGGTCTTGCCGTCGCGAAACACCAGCGCATCATCGCGCACCATGCTGCCGGAGGTGGCCGCCGCATCAACCGTGATATCGAGCTTCGCATACATACCGGGCATCAGCGCGCGGTCGGTGTTTTGCAAATCCACTTCCGCCAGCATCGTGCGGCTCGCGGTGTCGAGCGCCTCCGGATGCCGGATGACAGTTCCTTTGAATTGCCTGCCCGCCAGTTCGTAGGTCGTGATGGTCGCGGCGTCGCCGTTCTTGACCCATAGCGCGAGGCTCTGCGGAACCTCTGCATACACGCGCAAGGGCGAAAGCGTCGCGACGGAAATTATCGGCGTTCCACTTGCCGAGGTAGTCGCCTGCGGAATCAGGGCGCCCGGATCGACATAGCGCGCGGTGACGATGCCGTCGATTGTGGCAGTGATGTTCTTGTATCCCTGCTCTGCCAGCAGTTGCTCGTAGGTCGCTTTGGCCTGGAGCATGGTGGCGCGCGCGGTATCGGCCTCCTGTTGCGCGATGACGCCCTGGCGCAGCAACATCAGTTCGCGCGTGTTGGTTACCGATTGCAGCCAGTAGTTCGCCTTCGCGTCGGCGACTTGCTTGTCGAGGTCGGGCGTATCGAGGATCGCGACGACCTGGCCGCGCTGCACGCGATCGCCCTTATCGACGTCGATTTGTTTCAGATAGCCGGAGACCTTCGCGTAGATCGCGGCCTCGATGTAGCCGTGAATCGTGGCCGGCAGCGAGATCGTTCGCGAGGTGGGCGGCTGAAAAACTTTCGCGACGAGAACGTTGCGGCCTTGCTGCGCGCGCTCCGCCAGTTGCGAGGTCTGCCGCTTCACGATCAGGTCGTGACCGAGCACCAGGCCGGTCGTCAGCACCACAATGACGATCACCGCGATGAGGAGGGTTGATGCGAACAGACGTCCAGGCGGCGGACCCTTGTATTGTTTGGGGTCGTCTTCGGGTTGGTCTTCGTGTTTGACGTCGTTATCCATGGAAATCCTTGGTTGAAATCCTTATGCGCCCGGCATGCTGACCGCTTCGATCTCCTGGTCGCGTTCCTTCTTTCCCTTCAGCGTGCGGCTGAAGATCGAATACACCGCAGGGACGACGAACAGCGTCATGCCGGTGGCGGCAATCAATCCTCCGATGACGGCGCGGCCGAGCGGCGCGTTGAGCTCCGCGCCCTCGCCCAATGCCAGAGCCATCGGGAGCATTCCAAGAATCATCGCCAGCGCGGTCATCAAAATCGGGCGCAGCCGGATGCGGCCCGCTTCGATCGCCGCTTCGACGGGACCGTAACCCTCCTCGCGCAATTCATTGGCGAAGGTGATGAGCAAATTGCCGTTGGCGACTGCGACGCCGATCGCCATGATAGCGCCCATCAGCGATTCGACATTGATAGTAGTGCGGGTAATCACAAGCATCCATAAAACGCCGGCCAGCGCGCCCGGCACCGCCATCATAATGATGAGCGGTTCGAGCCATGATTGGAAATTCGCCGCCATCAGCAGATAGACCAGAAGAATCGCGAGCAGGATGCCGAGTTCGAGCGTGCCGAACGATTCCTTCATCGCCTGACTCTGCCCGCGAATCGTGATTTGCGTGCCCGGCGGCAGCTTGCCGAGATGGTTGATCTCGCGCTGCACGGCATTGCTTACGCTGCCGAGGTCGCGGCCGGAAACCGCACCGTTAACATCCATCACGCGCTGCACCGTGTAATGCGCGATGACCGAGGGATCGACGTCGTGCTCGACCGTCGCGACGTTGCCGAGTACCTCGCTGGGGGGCGTGACCGCATCGGCAGGCGCGGAGACACTCGGCGGCGTCACGCTCGGCCTGGTTCCGGTTGCGGAAGGTGCGGACGAGCCCGATCCGAGAATCGGGATGTTCTCCAGCGCCGCGACCGAATCGATGAAATGCTGTGGCGATTGCGAGACCACCGTGTAGTTGACGCCGCTTACCGGATCGAGCCAGTAGTCCGGTTGCAGCAAGCTGTTGCCGCTCAGTGAGGTGAGCATGCTCGAAGCGACATCCGACTCGGTGACGCCGAGTTCGAGCGCCCGATCGCGATCGACATTCACCTGGAAGGCCGGATAGTCGAGCGGCTCGGCGATTCGCACATCGACAAGGCCGGGAATCAGCGCCATCCGCTGCTTGAGGCGCGAGGCGAGCTTGTAGTCGGTTTGGAGATTGTTGCCGCTGATCTGCGTATCGATCTGCGCGGGTAACCCGAAGTTCAGCACCTGGCTGACGATGTCTGCGGCCTGGAAGTAGCCGGTCACCTGCGGAAAATCGCGCGCCAGCAGCCCGCGAATCTTGTCCTCATACATCGCCGTCGGCTGATGCTTCGGCTTCAACTGAATCAGCACGTCGGCATCCTGCGGTCCGGTGCTGTCGGTCTGGTAGTACGCGAGGTCGTACGAGATCGGCAGCCCGATGTTGTCGCTGATGCCCTGGATTTCCGCGGGCGGGACGACGCTGCGGATGTCTTTCTCGAGTCGATTGACGATGTACTCGGTGTGCTCGATGCGGGTGCCGCTCGGCATCTTCACGTGCAGGCGCATCATGCCGGCATCGACGGTGGGAAAGAAATCTTCGCCGGTGACCATCACCAGCGCCAGCGACGCGACCACCATGAGCGCGGCGCAGCCGAGCCCGAAGGCGCGCCACGCGATAAACATCGCGAGCAGCTCGCGATAGCGATCGCGAAAGCGATTGAATCGCGCATTGAAGCCGTGCACGAAACGATCCCATCGGCCCGGGCCCTCATGCTCTTCGGATTCGCTCGCGAGCAGATGGTGCGCCATCGTCGTGACCAGCGTGCGCGAGAGCAGATACGAGGTCAGCATCGCGTAGACGACCGCGAAGGCGAGCGGAGTGAAGAGAAACTTCGCGACCCCGGAAAGCAGCGCGACCGGAAAGAACACGATGCAGATCGAGAGCGTTCCGACC
>DATGKG010000475.1:0-3654 GCA_035294805.1 Binataceae bacterium (SeqCode)
GAGCGGGGGTGAGACGGACGGGGCTCGCTGCCATAAGCGAAAACCTCCTTTTGCGATGGCCGCGCGACGACGCCGCGACCGTAACCGATCAGTATCCGCCGATGACTGAGAGTTGTCTAGGCATGAACTCTTACGGCACTGGCTGAATTAGGCCATTCTTCCTTTCCAATTAGGCCGCTGCCAGACCGACCGCCCGGATCTCCGAATCAAGAATGAAGAAGTAGCGAAGTGCGGGAATGTGCAGGTTTCATGGCATCGCGCCCGTACGCTTATGGCGCGCGAACGCAAAGCACAGTGGAATGAAGGTCGCGAGCGCGACCAGCGAATAGATTCCCGAATATGCGCGCTCGCCGATCGGCGCGGTTAGCCGCAGGCGTACCACGCGCGAGGAAATCACCAGGTGCGATCCGATAAACAGCAATGCCCACAGCGCAATCGCGAAACCAGATCCATCGAATCGCCTCCTGCGTATCGCCTCGCGCACCCGCCGAATGGTTGATTTCACGAACCGGACAGCCTGGGGTTATACATAGCGACGATGACGGCACGCACAAAGTCTCCACCCATTCCGCTTCCGTTCGAGGAAGCGATGCGCCGGCACGATCGCGAAATCATGCGGTTCCTGATGCGCATGACTCGCGATCGCGACGACGCGCTCGACCTGTTTCAGGAGACGTTTCTGCGCGCCTATCGCGCCTATCCGCAACTCGATTCGGAGGATGGATTGCGCCCGTGGCTGTTCAAGATAGCGGCGAATCTCTGCCGTAATCGCGCGCGCGACCGGGCGCGCCACTCGCGCGTCATCGCGCCCGAGGCGGATGCCGAGATGCTCGACGGGGTCGCGCCGCATTATTCCAATCACGCGGATCGTGCGGCGCCCGCCGCAGCGCTTGATTTGCGCCGCGCGATCGCCGGTTTACCAGGCAAACAGGGACAGGCATTCGTGATGCGAAAAATCGTGGGGCTGGAATATGCGGAGATTGGCGCGGCGCTCGGATGTTCCGAGGAGAGTGCGCGCGCGGGCGTCTATCAGGCGCTGCGAAAGTTGAAGGAATTGAGGTAATTCGATGAGCCTCAAAAATATGAACGATCAATTGCTGCTGGATCTCGACCGTGAGGCTGACGATGATCGCGATCTGGACGCGACACTGGCCGAAGCGCGGCGGCGCTTTGAAAAGGCCCTCGTGCGCGAGCGGCGGCCGATTGCGCGCGTCGGCGTCATCGACTCGCCGGTAGGCAGGCTGTTCGTTGCGGATGGCCCGCGCGGCATTCTCGCGATTCACTTTATGGACGGCAAAGGGCCCGAGCCGCTCGAGACGATGCGCGGCAAGTTCGACATCGTCGAGGATCAGGCGGCGGCGGATCGCATCGGCGAGGAGATTCGCCGCTTCGTCGCGGGGGATCGCAACGCGCTCAAGCACGAGGTCGATCTTTCGCTGGTGGAGAGCGATTTCAAGCGGCGTGCGCTGACCAAACTATGCAAGGTGCCGCTTGGCTCGGTGGTAACCTATCAGGGACTCGCCTCGGCGGTTGGCGCGCCCGACGGACAGCGCGCCATCGGCAACGCGATGGGCTCTAATCCGATTCCGATCTACGTCCCGTGTCATCGAGTAATAAAATCCGACTTGTCGATCGGGAACTATGGCGGCGGCGTGCCGCGCAAGCTGAAGCTGCTGCGTGCGGAAGGCTTCGCAGTCGGCAAGGACCTGCGGATGCCGGCGCATGCCGTGATGGGACATCAGCGGACGCACATCTATTGCCGGCCGAACTGTTCGGCGGCGCAACGCGCGGATATGGGCCGCGTGTACATCTTCGCGGATCCGGAGCGGGCGCAGCGCGCGGGGCTGCGCGCGTGCAAAATCTGTCATCCGGTGTGATGCGCCGCGTTACTGCGATTCGCAAATGAAAAAGGGACGCGGACCGAAATCGGCCGCGTCCCTTCGCATCTGGCTATTTGGGTCCGGCTACTCGGTTTCCTGATTATTCTGTAATTGCTGAATCTGCCGGCGTTGCTGCTCGATCTGTTGCTGTTGCGATTGCACCTGCTGCTGAGTTTGCGCGTTGGCGTTCTCGTTGTTCTGCATGTTGTTGCCCACTGCATAGCCGGTCACGCCGCCAAGGCCGCCGCCGATCAATGCCCCCGCCGCCGGATGTCCGACTGCGGCGCCCACCAATGCTCCGCCGACCGCGCCGATGCCGGCGCCGCCGAGAGTGCCTTCTTCGCGCGTGCTCATCGGCTGTCCGCTACAACTCGCCAACCCGATCGCCACCGCCACCATCAGAGCCGGGATCATTGCCGCACGTTTCGTCATATGACTTCTCCTGAAAGAAGAGAGATGCTACTCGGTTTCCTGTTGATTTTGCAGATGCTGGAGCTGCCGGCCGTTTGCCAACAACATCAGAGCGCATAGCGCCACTTTTCGACCATTCATACAGCTACCCCCAAATCATTCGGTCTCCTTCTCATTCTGAAGCTGTTGAATCTGACGCCGCTGCTCTTCGATTTGCTGCTGTTGCGATTGAATCTGCTGCTGAGTCTGCTGATTCGAGGTCTCATTGTTCTGCATTTCGTTACCAACCGCGTAGCCGGTAACGCCGCCTAGAGCGCCGCCGATCGCTGCCCCGGCTGCCGGTGCACCCACCGCCGCACCAATGATCGCCCCGCCAATTGCTCCGATACCCGCGCCTCCCAAGGTGCCTTTCTCGCGCGTCGAGAGCGGCTGTCCCGAGCATCCGGCGAAAGCGAAAAGCGCCACCAGAGCGAGGATAGTCGTCAAGATGGAATTGCGCTTCATGATCTCTCCTATACTACGTCGTCACCTCGGATTTGGATGCAGCGCACGGGCCGCATCGGAGCACAAGCCGTGCCGATGTGACACGGCCAATCCATCATGAGTTTCCCGACTTCACCGTTTCCGATCAACCCCAAAAGGGTTATCCGAGCCAGAGGTGGTTCGTAGCCGCTTACGACACCAACTGGAATGCCTCACGGCATAACGGCGAATGCCCTCGTAGGTCCGCCGGTCCCCTTCCCGAGCTTCATTGGGATACAGAAAATCGTCGCGCCGGTTGGGGGCAGTTTGTCCGCATTGGCGATGTTCTCGAAACCGGGTTTGTTGCCGCCAAGCCAGATCTGATGGACCTTGAAATCCTTCGAGGCGCCGCGGTCCATGCTCGCCGTATCGATGGCGATCGCCGCGAGGTTGCGATTCTTCGCCAGCCAATCCGCGGCCTCCGGCGAATAGCCAGGGAAGTGGAGATCGGCGACATCGCCGGGCTTGTCGGTGCCGAGGTAGCGTTTCTTGTCGGGCCAGAACTTACCCCATCCGGAACGCGCGACGACGATCGCGCCGGCGGGGATACGGCCGTACTTCGCCTCGTAGGCCGTGATGTCATCGACGGTCAGGATCGCGTCGGGATCGTTCGCGGCGCGGGATGAAAAATCGATCACCGCGGCCGGACCGATACAGCTCGTGAGCGGCACCTGATCGGCATAGATGCCGTTTTTATTGAAATGGATCGGCGCATCCATATGCGTACCGCCATGCTCGGGTGCGGCGTACTTCCCCGAGGCGTAGAAATATCCCTCGTCGGTGACGCCGAACTTTTCGAACTCGTGCTGGAGCGGTTTCTCAGTCGGCCAGTAAATCGTTT
>DATGKG010000476.1:0-14683 GCA_035294805.1 Binataceae bacterium (SeqCode)
CGGAGGTTCCCTCCCGTTGCGCCTCCGGTGGTCCGGTCGAAGTTGAATTGTTCATCTGCGCCTCCAGATGACTGGTTGGCGGCCTTCAATACAATCTGTAATTGAGGCGGTTTAGTCGACGCGCTGCGAGACCTCGAAACGGCGCTTCTCCTTGCGTTCGATCTGAACCACCCGAGAATCATGGATAGTGATCTCGACCGAGCCGTAACGGATATTGCGGATGGCGCGGATCACTTCAGCATCGATATCGGTTAGGGATACGAGATGATCGCTCGCGACGGGCTCGGCGTCGGATTTGGAGATGGCAAAAGCAGGCTTCGGCATAATGTATCTGATCCTATCGGTTCACTAGAGTATGCCAACAAAAAAATGCGATGCAAGTCTAAATCGCAAAATTGAGCGCCTCCTTGCCAGTCTCTATTGAGCGCACCCGATTGATCATATCGGCCAACGTCGCCGAATCGAGGATGCTCGCGGTTGCCTCGCGCACGTCCTTCATCACGAGGCGAATAGGACAAGTGCGCTCGTCGGCACATTCGTCGCATTTCATGTAGGCCGTCCGGCTTACGCATGGCAACGGCGCGATGGGACCGTCGATGATACGCACAATCTGCCCGACCGTGACTGCGTTCGGAGGCTTGGCGAGGAAGTATCCGCCGCCTTTTCCTTTTTTGCTCTGAAGCAGCCCGTGGTTCTTTAGTTCGAGCAGAATCAGTTCGAGAAATTTGCGTGGCATATGGTCGCCAGCCGCGATGTCAGAGATGAGAATCGGGCCCTGACCATAGCGCTCGGCGAGAACGATCATGCCCTTGAGCGCGTATTTGGCTTTCTTGGAGAGCAAATCCCTATCAAAGCAGTAGGCTAGCCGCTGCCCAGTTGCGAAGTCAAGGTAGAGGGTCCTTCATTAGCCCTTCAGCACACCGCCGACGCGCGAATGAATTCCTGCGTGCAGGCGCTTTGTCCGTCTCAGCACGCACAACGCTTTCCCGCGCGGGCGTTTCTATCGACCAAACGGTCGGGCTAAGCTACAACAAGGAAGGATCACACATTACGATGGACCTCGAACTGACAGAAGCTCAACGCGGCGCGCGCGATACCGCGCGGCGATTCGCCCGCGAGAAACTCGATAAGGCCGGCATCGAAACCGACCGGACGCATCGATTTCCCGCGGAGATCGTTGACGAGCTGGGCAAGCTCGGCATGATGGGCGTGTTCATTCCGGAGAAATACGGCGGTGCGGGCCTCGATCACGTTTCGTATGCGCTGGTGATCGAGGAACTCGCCGTTGAATGCGCCTCGACTGCCGTCATCGTGTCGGCGCATTCGTCGCTCGCATCATGGCCGATTCTGGGGCTCGGTACCGATCGCCAGCGCGAACATTTCCTTCCTAAAATGGCGACCGGCGAATGGATTGGATGTTTCGCGCTCACCGAACCGCAGGCCGGCTCCGACGCGGCCGGCCAGAAGACCAAAGCGGTGCGCGAGGGCGATTATTACGTCATCAACGGCACCAAGAATTTCATCACAAACTCGCCGCAGAGCGGCGTCGCGATCGTCTTCGCAATGACCGATGCATCGAAGGGCAACAAAGGCATCGCGGCGTTTGCGGTTGAGACTTCGACACCCGGATGGGCCGTGACGCGCGTCGAGGACAAGATGGGGATTCATGGCGCGCATAGCGCGCAGCTCAGCTTCACTGACATGAGGGTGCCGCGCGAAAACCTCCTCGCGAAAGAGGACGAGGGCTTCAAGGTCGCGATGAAGACGCTCGACGGCGGCCGCATCGGCATCGCGGCGCAAGCGATAGGCATCGGTCGCGCGGCAATCGAGGATTCGTTGAAGTATGCACAACAGCGCCAGACCTTCGGCAAGCCGATCGCGCAATATCAGGCGATTCAGTGGAAGTTGGCCGACATGGCAGTCGAAATCGATGCGGCGCGGCTGCTCAATCTTCGCGCGGCATCGCTGAAAGACGCTGGACTTCCGTGCACGCGCGAATCCGCGATGGCGAAGCTATTTGCCGCCGAGGCTGCGATGAGCGCGGCGACTGAGGCCGTCCAGATTCATGGCGGCTACGGCTACACCAAGGAATTTCAGGTCGAGCGATATTTTCGCGATGCCAAGATCACCGAAATCTACGAAGGCACTTCCGAGATTCAGCGTCTGGTAATCGCTACCCAGACACTGGGAGCGCATTGATGTCGATGTCGAACAAGCAGGAATGGTTAAAGGGCCCGTATCAGGATGCGAAGGAGCGCCCGGTGCGCTTCTCGACGATTTCCGACATGGAGATCGATCCGCTCTACACACCCGATGATGTGCGCGGCGGCTACGCCGACAAACTCGGCAACCCGGGCGAGTATCCATACACGCGCGGGCCGTACGGCTCGATGTATCGTGGGCGGCTGTGGACGATGCGCCAATTCGCCGGCTTCGGCCTTGCCGAGGACACCAACGCGCGCTTCCACTTCTTGCTCAAGCAAGGACAGGACGGCCTCTCCACCGCATTCGACATGCCGACGCTGATGGGTTACGACGCCGACCACGAGCGCGCGCGTGGCGAGGTCGGCCGCGAGGGCGTAGCCGTCAGCACCATCGACGACATGATGGTGCTCTTCAAAGGCATCCCGCTCGACAAAGTCACCACCTCGATGACGGTGAATTGCTCGGCGTCGGTTTTGCTCGCGATGTACCTCGTGATGGCGGAGCGCAACGGCGTGCCGTGGGAGCGCGTCGGCGGCACCATCCAGAACGACATGCTCAAGGAGTTCATCGCGCAGAAGGAATGGATCTCGCCGCCTGCTCCGTCGCTGCGCATCGTTACCGATATGATCGAGTTCTGCGCCAAGAAGGTGCCGCGCTGGCACGCGGTATCGATCAGCGGGTATCACATTCGCGAATGCGGCTCGACCGCGGTGCAGGAACTCGCGTTCACACTCGCGGACGGAATTTGCTACGTCGAGGATGCGATGAGCCGCGGCCTCAACGTCGACGAATTCGCGCCGCGCCTATCGTTTTTCTGGAACCTCCACAATGACTTCCTCGAGGAGGTGGCGAAGCTGCGCGCCGCGCGCCGCATCTGGGCCAAGCTGATGAAGGAGCGCTTTGGCGCGAAGAGCGAGCGCTCGATGACGCTGAAATGCCATGCGCAGACCGCAGGCGCGTCGCTCACCGCGCAGCAACCGGTCAACAACGTCGTGCGCGTCGCGATTCAGGCGCTCGCGGGCGTGATGGGCGGCGTCCAGTCGCTACACACCAATTCGATGGATGAAACTCTCGCGTTGCCAACCGAAAATGCTGTCATGGTCGCGCTTCGCACGCAGCAAATCATCGCAGAGGAGACCGGCGTCACGAACACGATCGATCCGCTCGGCGGAAGTTTCGCGATCGAGGCGCTCACCGACAAGATGGAAGCCGAGGCGATGGCTTACATCCGAAAGATTGACGAGATGGGCGGGATGTTGAAGGCCATCGACACCGGATATCCGCAGCGCGAGATCGCAGAAGCAGCGTTCGCATATCAGCGTCAGCTCGAGCGCAACGAGAAGGTCGTCGTCGGCGTGAACAAGTATTCGATTCCCGAAGAAATTCCGATCGCGACGCTCAAGATAGACCGCGAGTTGGAAGAGCGACAAATTCAGCGCGTGCGGAAAATCAAGCGCGAGCGCAATTCCACTTCGGTGAAGGACGCGCTCAAGCGCGTTGCCGAGGCCTGCCGCTCGGGTGAAAATCTCATGCCGCCGATTTGCGACGCGGTGCGCGTCGGTGCGAGCGTCGGCGAGATTTCGGATATCTATCGCGCCGAGTTCGGCGTTTATACCGACCCAGGCTGGATCTAAATGGCAGACAAACGGCTCCGCATCATTGTTGCGAAACCAGGCCTCGATGGACACGACCGCGGCGCAAAAATTATCGCGCGCGCGTTGCGCGACGCCGGCTTCGAGGTCATCTATACCGGACTGCATCAGACGCCCGAGATGATCGCCGAAGCCGCGGTGCAGGAAGATGCGGACGCGGTCGGACTCAGTGTGTTGTCGGGCGCGCATATGACGCTGTTCCCCGAGGTGCTGCGGCTGCTGAAGGAGAAAGGCGCCGACGATGTTGCGATTTTCGGCGGCGGCATCATTCCCGACGAAGACGCCACCAGGCTCAAGCAGATGGGCGTGCGCGAAATCTTCACCCCCGGCGCGTCGACCGAAGATATCGTCAAGTGGGTGAACGCAAACGTGAGCCCGCGTCAATGATGAGCCACCGGCTGGAGTCCCGATGAACTTCGAAATGACCGAGGAGCATCGGCGCATTCGCGATACTCTGACCACGTTTGCCGAGCGCGAGATCAAGCCGCATTCGACGGAGTGGGACAAGAAGGAGACTTTTCCTCGCGAGGTGATCCGTCACCTCGGCGAGTTGGGATTTCTCGGGGTCGCTTTTCCGGAAAAATGGGGCGGAGGAGGCGCCGATACGCTCTCGCAAGTGCTGGTCGTCGAAGGACTCTCGCGCTTCGATGCGTCGATCGGGCTTACCGCGGCGGCGCATATGTCGCTCTCGACCGGCCACATCGCGAACTTCGCCTCCGATGAGCATCGCGATCATTACGTTCCCGAGATGCTCGCGGCGAAGAAGATCGGGGCGTGGTGCCTGACCGAACCCAACTCCGGCTCCGATGCGGCCGCGATGCTCACGCGCGCCAATCGCGTCGGCGACAACTACGTAATCAACGGCTCCAAGATGTTCATCACCAACGGCAGCGTCGGCGATGTGTACGTCGTAACGGCGAAGACCGCTCCCGACAAAGGACGCGGCGGCATTTCGGCGTTCATCGTCGATCGCGGAACTGCCGGACTGAGCAACGGCAAACATATTGAGAAGTTGGGTCTGCGCGCATCCGACACCGCTGAAGTGATTTTCGAAAATGTCACGGTGCCCGCGCGCAATCTCATCGGCGAACTCGGCGAGGGGTACACGCAGGCGATGAAGATTCTCGAGGGCGGCCGCATCGGCATCGCGGGATTCGCGGCTGGTATCGCGCGCGGCGGCTTCGAGGAAGCGAAGTCCTACGCGATGGAGCGCAGGCAGTTCGACAAGCGCATCGCGGATTTCCAGGCGATCCAATTCATGATCGCCGACATGGCGACTCGCATCGATGCGTCATGGGTGCTGATCTGCCGCGCTGCGCAGTTGAAGGATCGTGGCAAGCCTTTCGCGCGCGAGGCCGCGATGGCGAAGCTGTTCGCATCGGAAGTCGCGATGTGGACCACCACGAAGGCGGTCCAGATTCACGGCGGTTACGGCTACGTCACCGATTTTCCGGTCGAGCGCTACATGCGCGACGCTAAGCTGGCTGAAATCGGCGAAGGAACCAGCGAAGTGCAGCGCATGCTGATCGCGAAGTCGCTGCTGCGCGACGGCTACACGCCGGCCTAGCTATTCCTTCGCTGCAATCACGAAAAGATAGTCGCCCAAGTTATGGCGATACTTTTCCATCACCTGCTCAATGCGGCCGGACTTGATATCCGCCTCGAGCCTGGCGCATCCGGCAGCGGTCTCTTCCGGCGTCGCGATGCCTTGCGCGAAGAATGAAATTCCCGCGCGAACCTGCGGGTCGAGATAGATTTCCGGCCGATATTTTCCCGCGAACAGAAACCAGTCCTGAATGTCGCGGGGAACTTCCCATGTTTCTCTCTTTACGTCGGTGAATCCTGCGCGTTCGAGCTGATCGACAACCACTTCAGTCGCCGGCATCTGCTTGATAGAGGCCGCGAATCCGTTCCGAAAATATTCTTTCAGCCAGTAGCCATTCATCTGCGCATGATCGCCGGTGAAGATCACAAAATGGCCTGAGCGGATGACGCGAAAGACTTCATCGAATCCAGGCCGCAAGGTTTTCCAATGATGAATCGTCACGGTCGCAATCGCGCCGCCGAAGCATCGGTCGGGAAACGGGAGCGATGCGGCATCGCCCTGAATCCATCGCACCCGATCGCTTTTGAGCCGCGCCTTCGCGAGCATCGTGGATGTAAGTTCCAGTCCGTGCATCTGCGCGCCGAGATTCTGCAGCGCGACGGTGTAGTTGCCGGTCCCGCAACCGACGTCGAGGTAGTTTGCCCCGGGACGCAATTCGAGCAGCCGCGCGAGGCATCGCGTGATGCTCGGATCTGCCCTGCGCGTCGTGTCGTAGGTCTTTCCGATCGCGTCGTAGAGGGCCATCAGCCCTCCAACAATCGGGAGCGAATCTCGTCCAAATGGTTCTCGTCCACCCCGATTGTGTCGCGCAGGAAGGCGCGGATGCCGCCCGCGCTATCGATCGCCTCGAACACCGGCACGAGTTGCTTCGGCTTCAGCGGCACTGCCGGGAAAACCAGATTGCTCTCGAGGAAATCCTTGACGATTGCCTCGCGCTCGACACCGAGCAGATCGAGCAGCATCACTGCGCCAACGCCGGTGCGATCGCGGCCCGCAGAGCAGTGGAAGAGAAGAGGGTACACATCGGGTTCCGCGAGCAGCCGATAGAAGCGGCGCCAGTCGGTTACCAGCGTCATCACGAGAAACAGATGCTCCTTGCCTTCCTCGCGTGTGAAGAGGTCCTTGTTGCGCTCCTCGAACCACACATCGCCCATCGGAATGTGTTCCCATCGCACGGTCTTGAGCACCGAATCGTCGGGTGGGCCGAGATGCGTCACTTCGACTCGGCTTTGCAGCGTCACCAGCGTACGCAGGCCAACCGCGTGCAGCGGATGCTCTTCGGGAATCTTCGCCAGATGCGACGAGCGATAGATCATGCCACGCCGAACCTGGCGTCCTTCGCGCGTCGGATGTCCGCCGAGGTCGCGGAAGTTGCGCGCCGACACCTTGCGCAGCATGTCGAAGTCGATGATGACCTTCTTCTCGCGCGCCGTCGGTTTACGATTTTCTTCTTGAGACAAGCCCAACTCTCTTGTGCGGAGCGCGCGCGGCGCGCCTCACAGATTTATATCGTGCCGGATGAAATCCCGAAAGCTGGTCGCCTGCACGATGGTTACGCGAAGATGAACGTTACGCGCTACAGGCCAATCGAAAGATACTCGCGATA
Organism: Binataceae bacterium (SeqCode); assembly: GCA_035294805.1. Taxonomy (GTDB): domain Bacteria; phylum Desulfobacterota; class Binatia; order Binatales; family Binataceae; genus DATGKG01. Next base: position 7,070 of record DATGKG010000476.1, read on the forward strand.
CGGCGCGCAGGATCTTCGCAGTTCGGCATCGCTGCCGATCGCGATAATCATCCCATCGGACGCGAACACGATGCGATCGCATTCGGAAAGCGTGCCGGCGCGGTGCGTAACGATAAGCACGATTCGGTCATGTGCGATCTCGCGCAGCGTGCGCATCAGATCGGCCTCCGATCCCGGATCGAGCGGCGCAGTAGGCTCATCGAGAACGAGCACATCCGGATTGCGAATGAGCGCACGCGCGATCGCGATGCGCTGTTTCTGCCCCACCGACAATCGCGCGCCGCGCCGGCCGAGCACCGTCGCGTATTTCTCGGGCAACGCTTCGATAAAGTCCGCGGCGCCTGCGATGCGCGCGGCCTCGCGCATCTGTGCGTCGGTTGCGTCCGGCACGCCATAGCGAATGTTGTCCGCGATCGATCGTGAGAACAGCGCCTCTTGCTGAAAGACAAAACCGATGCGGCGGCGTAGCGCCTGATGCGAGAGGCGTCGCGCGTCGATTCCATTGACGATGATTTCACCCGCGCACGGCTGGATGAAGCGCGGAATAGAATTAATGAGCGAGGTTTTGCCGGCGCCGCTCGGACCCGCGAGGGCCGCCAATTCTCCGCTGTGAAGTTCGAATGAAACATCGCGCACCACCGGAGGGGCGCCGTCGTAGGCAATCGAAACATTGTGCAATTCGATGCGTTTGATTGCGCCGGGATCTGCATCGCCGTCCCGCGCCTGATCGTCGTTGAGGCGATCGAGCACGCTAAAGACCCGGCGCAGTCCGGAGATCGGCGCTTGCAGGTTGGCCCAGACCGCGCCCACCTCGCCCATCGGACGGGCGAGCATGGTGCCGTAACTCATCAGTAGAACGACGTCACCGAGCGTGATGCGTTTGTCGATCACCTCATTAAACAAATGGTAAAGGGCGCCGATGATGAGCAACAGGATCGGCGGCGTGAGGATCACGATCATCGCGAGAATGAAGGCGATGAATTTCAGCGTCGCGCTATAGGAACTCCAGCTCGCGCGATCTACGTTTTGGCTCTCGCGTCGCTCGGCGCCATACGCCTTGATCAGATTGACGTTCGCGAGGCGCTCCTCGAACACCGCCATGATGTTGCTGCCGCGCTCGCGCATGGTCTGCGCGCGATCGCGAAAAACCCGGGCAAATAGCGCGCCGCCTATCGCCATCAGCGGAAGCAGCGACGCGCCTCCAATCGGAATCCAGGGCTCGTTGGAAAATTGCGCGGTGACAATCACGAGCGCGCAGAAAAACACGGTGATCGACATGATCGGCGCGAGGACACCGCGATAGAAAACCTCGTTGATCGCGGCGCTGTCGTTCATCACGCGAAAAACCGCGTCGCCGATCTTCTGATCGCCATAGAGTCCGAGCGGCGAGCGGAGAAATCGTGTATAGATTGCCGTGCGCAGGTCCTGATTTACGCGCTGCGAAAGTTCGAGCGTTATCGATGTCTCGATGAATCCGAGCAGGCCATTCCACAAGCTCCATCCATTGTTCGCGGCGCCGCCACTTTGGCCCGCTTGATCGAGGCCACCGCTGCCGGTCTCGGTGTCGACCGGATATGGGTCGTCGCCGGAGATGCCGGTGAGCACCACGGTGATGGCCAGAAACACGAAGATTGCCGTAAGTAGCGCGAAACGATCGGTGCCGACGATCGGCAACAGGATTCGAGCGGGAATGCCCGAAAGAGGGTGCGCGTCGATGATGTTGTCGATGATGATCTTCATCGGCCATGGCGTGATAAGGAACAGCAGCATCGAGGAGATGGCGATTGCCGCTTTGAGGATTACAAGCCGTCGATGCGCGGCGAAAAAAGGCCATCCTTTTCTGAGCAGGCGCAGCGCTTCCGGGAAGCTCAACGAGTCGCGCTCGCTCGCGTAGAGATCGCTTGTGCGCGCGTCGCGTTCTTCGGGCGCGGTTCCGTTCAGATGGCTCGCGAGCGGAAGGATTGCGGCGGTGCGCTCAGCCATTCGATACCTCCGCGATGCGCGGTTCATCGAATGCGCTGTCATCGGATTCTCGTAAGCGCCCTTGCGCGATCTGGTAGATGCGATCCGCCAGCATTGCAGTGCTGCGGCGATGCGTGGCGAGCAGCACGATACGTTCGCGCGGACGTTCGTCGAGCCACTCGCGGATGCCGCGCATCACGAGGTCCTCCGTCGCCGCATCGAGCGCGGAGGTTGGCTCGTCGAGAATTAGAATGGGCGCGTCGCGGAGAAACGCGCGCGCCAGCCCGATGCGTTGTGCTTGTCCGGTGGAAAGCTTCGCGCCCTTCTCGCCAAGCATCGTAGCGAGACCGGCGGGAAGCGCGCGTGTGAAATCGGCGAGCCCGGCGCGCGCGATGGCGTGCAGGATTTCCTCGTCGACACCATCGACGCGGCCGTAGACTATGTTGTCGCGCAGCGTCGCGGTGAAGAGGGGATTCTCCTGTAGCGCGACGGAAATCAGGGCGCGATAATTTTCGAGCTTGAATGTACGAATGTCCTGCCCGTCGAGCGTGAGGCGTCCGGCAGTTGGATCGAAGAAGCGCAATAGCAGCGCGATGAGCGTGCTCTTACCGGAGCCGCTGGGACCCGCGATCGCGGTGATCTCTCCGACCTTCGCATGAAAACTCGCGCCGATGAGAACCTCGGTACGCGCATCGTATGAGAAACTGACTTGCTCGAATGCGAAGTCGCACGCCGGAGGTGGCGGAACGACGCTGCCGGTGCGGACTCTTTCCTCGGGCAGCTTGTCCATCATCTCGAACACGCGCGTGAGCGCGACGCCGACATCCTGGAGCGTGCCCCACATCTGCGTCATGTTGCGGACGCGTGAGCTCGCGCCGCCGAATACCCATAGTGCGCCCTGAAACGCGCCGAGCGAGAGCACCGCGCGAAGTGCGCCGGTGACGCCGCCATGAAGCACCTGCATCGCGCCGAAGTAAACCGCGCCGACGTAGGCGAGCGAGCGCAGGGTGCTGGCGAGCACGCGATAGAGAACGAACATCATCCGCGCGCGGCGCGCCGCCACGAACGATGCCCAGTTATCGTGCGCATACAGATCGCTCTCCGCGGCTTCACGGCCGAACGCCTTCACCGCCTTAATCGATGCGAGCGTTTCCTCGATACGGGTGGTCGCCTGCGCGGTGGCAACGCGTTCGGCGAGGAATGCCTGGCGCAACGGTCTCGCGAATACCGCGGCGACAAGCAATTCAAGCGGTATCAGCGCTGCCGCGATCGCGGCGACGCGATAATCGAATGCCGCGAGCACTAAGATGTTCACCAATACGACCGGCACGATGTGCAGCGGTTGAATGATCAACCCGTTGATGATGTGCGGAATCGCTGCCGAGTCCTGAAACATCCGAAAAATCGCATCGCCGATTTTTTCTTCCGAATGGAAACGCAGACTTAATTCCTGCAGCCGCGAGTAAAGGTCGACGCGGAACTGGTTGGTCATCCGCTGCAGGATCCATATCCCATACGCCAGCAGCGCGACGGCGTACGGAATCGTGATCACCGTCAGCACGCCCGTGAAAACGCATGCGTGCCACAGGATGACGTGGCGGTCGGCGGTCATCGGCACGTGCAGCATCCACGCCTGAAATCGATTGAGCGGATTGCCCTGTCCGACCGCATCGAAGAACACACCGAGCAGCGCGAGGGAGAAAAGACCGCCGGGCAATAGCGGAATCACCGCGAGCGCGAGGTAAACGAGATGGCGCCGAAACAGCCGGATGAACGGCCACACGCGCGGCACGAGGCGGAAGATGTCTCCCGAACTCATCTTGTCGGGCGGCGGCAGCGCGCGGAATGGCGAAGCGTCGCGCAAAACTTTCTCGCTCGCGATACTCAATGTGCTGGGGCCGTCCCGACGGGCACGCCCGGCGTCTGCGCGCCGGCTAGCGCCAGGATGCTATCTTCCAAGGCGCCGGTCGATCGACATTCGATGGTAGTCTGGTCCTGCGCGAGTCCATACAGCCCCTGAAAATCGGCGCTCACCGTCATAAAGGTCGTGTTGTGCGGGGCCTGCTCGAGCTTGATGGTGATCGTCACCCGTGCGTCCTCGAGCTTGTAGATTATATGGAGTGGATCGGTCTCACACGCCGCCCAATTTCGCCATCGCTCGGAGTCGATGCCGGTTTGTTTGGCGATGATCGTATCCGCCTTCTCGTCCCCGCTGATCAGTTCGAACTTCGATTCAAGGCGATCCGAAAAATATCCTTTGAGCATCTGAAAAACCGCGTCGACCGGTTTGTTGATCGGCGCCGAATGCGGAATGATGCGCGGCGGCTCCAGCGCGAAGAGTGTACTTTGTGGGATGAGCATCGAAACAATCAGTAGCAGCGCGATTCTCGACCGGGATCTCATCGGACCTCCGCGCGTTATGTGGGCCTCGCCATGAAGATACAGGATCATATCGGCACGCGAAGTAGGTGGTAAAGGCGGCGCGTGCTAGCGTCGCGCGCAATCGCAGCAAAAAGGACGCCAACCATGCCCGCCGTGCTAGTCGAAAAGCGCAACCACATCGCATACGTCACCTTCAATCGGCCCGAGGTGCACAACTCCTTCAATCCCGAGCTGCTCGTGCAGATGAGCGCGTTCTGGGAGGAGGCTGAGAAAGATGACAACGTGCGCGCGGTCATCGTTACCGGCGCCGGCAAGGTCGCGTTCTCCGCGGGCGCCGATCTCGGCAAGTTGATTCCGCTTTTCACCGGCGCGCGTAGGCCGCAAGACGAATGGGATCACAAGCTGCTCGGCAACCGGCGCATCGGCGACGTCGCGATTTTGCGCAAGTACGATTTTCCGAAACCGGTGATTGCGGCGGTGAACGGATTTTGCATCGCGGGCGGCATGGAATTCATTCAGGCGACCGACCTGCGCGTCGCGTCCGAAAACGCAAGCTTCGGACTGCAGGAAGTGAAGTGGGCGATCATCCCCGCGGCCGGCTCGCTTGCCAGACTTCAGCGGCAGATCCCGTACTGCAAAGCGATGGAAATACTGCTCACCGGCAATCGCATCGATGCGAATGAGGCGTGGCGTCTCGGCCTCATCAACTATGTGGTGCCGCTGGAGAAGCTGATCGCGAAGGCGGAGCAACTCGCGGCCGCGATCGCGGAGAATGGTCCAATCGCGGTGCGAAAGATCAAGGAAGCAGTGCGGCGATGCTCCGGGCGTCCATTTGAAGAAGCATTCAAAATCGAGGACGAAGTCGCGCGCGAGGTCATGCGCACCGAGGACGCAAAGGAAGGCCCGCGCGCATTCATCGAAAAGCGCAAGCCGAACTACCAGGGACGCTAGCGCGAACTACGCGCCGGCGAGCGCGCGCATGGTAGTGGGAGCGTCGCGCGCGATGGTCGCCCCGGGGCCGATAGGAAATACCACCGGATGCGTCACACCGGCATCGCGGAACTTCGCGACGAAATCACGCCCGACCTTCGCCGGACCGAAGGCCGCGATCTTGCGTGCCGACGCTTCACTGATCGCGAACGGTGCCTCGTCCCGCTTACCTTCCTTCCACATCCGGCGCACTTCGTTAAATTCATCGGCCAATCCGTAGCGCGCGAACATCTTGTTGTAGGAATCGACGAAGGCGTACGTCGCGAGCTCGCGGCGGAACTGATCGATTGCCTTCGACTCGTCTTCGGTGATGCACATCCTGATGTAAATGCCGACATCGATATCTGCAGGATTGCGCCCGGCCTTTTTCGCGCCGGCCTCGATCTCCTTGATCATCGCGGGCATCGCTTCGGGCGGCGAGTAGTTCATCAGCACACCGTCGGCCATCTCGCCGGCGAGTCGCAGCATCGGCGCGTTGAGTCCGGCGAGAAAAATTTTCGGCGGAACTTTAGAAGGCCTCATGCTGAGGCGGATATCGCATCGGTAAATTTCGCCCTCGAACTTCGATTTACCCTCGGTGAAGAGCTGACGCATGATGGTCACGCATTCGCGCATTGCGGTGACCGGCTTCTTGTACGACGCGCCGTGCCATCGCTCGACGATGATCGGACTCGACACGCCTAGTCCCGCGATCGCGCGCCCGCCCGACAGTTCGTGCACGGTGAGAAATGCCATCGCATTCACGGCCGGCGTGCGAATCTGCATCGGGATGACGCCGGTCGCGAGTTCCGCCTTCGAGGTGCTGACGGCGAGCGCACCAAGCGTCACCAGCGCGTCGGGTCCGGAGACTTCGGCAACCCATAGCGACGAGTAGCCGAGGTCTTCGGCCTCCTTCGCGAATTTGAAGCGTTCGCTGCCGCCGATAGACAGATGAAGTCCGAGTTTTTTTGCATCAGGCATGGGAATTCTCGCTCTTCGGAATCGATGCGCGATTGTGTAACGATTGGATCGCGACCGCAACATCCCTGGGAGGTGCGCAGGTGCCGTCTTTCAATTCCGATGGGGTGAAGATTCATTTCGAGGATCAGGGCAGCGGCGAGCCGGTGATTCTGGTGCACGGTTTCGCCTCGCGCGCTGAACACAACTGGGGCATCACCGGATGGTACAAGACGCTGACGCCGCACTATCGCGTTATTGCGCTCGATTGCCGCGGGCACGGCCAGAGCGACAAGCCGCACGACGTGAAAGCATACGGCGGTCCGATGATGGAGAACGATGTGATTCGCCTGATGGATCAACTGGGTATTCAGCGCGCGATGCTGATGGGCTATTCGATGGGCGGTCACATCGCGATGGGTCTGCTCGCGCATCACCCGCAACGCTTCCGCGCGGTGGTCCTCGGCGGTATTGGCGCGGGTGGTGGCGTATCGAATCCGGAAGCGCGCAAGCCGATTGTGGCCGCGCTGCTGGCCGATGACAAATCGAAGGTGAGCGATGCACGCGCGCGCCAGTTCCGCGAATTTGCGGAGGCGAACCGCAACGACCTCAAGGCGCTCGCCGCATGCATGGCATCGGAGCGGCGTCCGATCGCGCTGAGTGAGTTCACGCGAAATACCGCGCCGGTGCTGGTGGTCGCGGGCACCAAGGACGACATCATCGGTAAGCCGGAGGATCTCGCGGTCGGAATTCCCCACGCGCAGTTGCTCAAACTGGAGGGCCGCGATCATCTGAATGCGCCGGGCGACAAGCGCTATCATCAGGCGGTGCTGAAGTTCTTCGCGGAGGCGCCCGCGTGACCTTTTTTCTAGGACAATCTAGGGAACGCGAGGGTGCCCGACAGAAAGTAGGGGCCGGCGTTCGGCGGATGCGGGAGGAAGTTCAGCAGGATGCCAAGCCGCTCACGTCCGGCGGGCGTAACTGAAAGATCGAACTTGATCGCAATTTCGCTGTAGGGAAGGTCCGGCTGCAATTGGATGACGCCGCGACCCGAGATCGATAGATCGCCGCCGTGGCTATCCATCTGCTCGATGGTAACTTTGCCTTGCTCAAGCTGCACCGATGCTGTGATGTCGCCCAACAGCAGCGGCTTCATTCCTGGAAAGATTTGATAAGACGCACCGGATGCACCGACATGAGCCTCCCCGTGATCGGCGAAGATGTTGGTGCGCGTGACGTAGGCATCGCCGTTGCCGGAAATGATGCCGTGGAGATTGACTCCCATTGCGCGCAGCGCCGGATATTTTTCCACATGCAAATCCACGCCTCGGAAGCTCAGCACCA
>DATGKG010000477.1:0-5792 GCA_035294805.1 Binataceae bacterium (SeqCode)
CGTCATCCGGCGGTGACTGCGTCAGCAATCGCGACGGTGCAGGCAGAGTCCGGCGGACGCGCCGTGCTGGGAATCGGACGCGGTGATTCGGCAGTCTCCAAGATTGGCGAGCGCGCGCCCTCGAGCGAGGTCTTCGCGCGCTACATTTCGCGAGTGCAGGGATTTCTTCGCGGCGAAGAAGTCACGATGGAAAATGGCTATCGTAGCCGCAACGAATGGATCACGCGCGGCGGCACGTTGCCCAAGGTTCCGGTTGACGTGGCGGCGACCGGGCCACGCGTGATCGAGGTCGGCGCTCGGCTCGCGGATTCAGTCACCTTCGCGGTCGGCGCCGATCCGCAGCGGCTTGCATGGGCAATCGAACACGCGCGCGAGGCGCGTAAGAAAGCTGGACTCGATCCTTCGACGTTGAAGCTCGGCGCATTTCTGAATGTCGTCGTTCATCCCGATCTTGCGCGCGCGCGTGCGATGGCGCGTGGAACCGTCGGGACCATCGCGCATTTTTCCGGCATGTCGCGCGATGCCGCCGCCGGAATGGCCGCTGAGGATCGCGCGATAGTACAGAAAGTCGGCGAAAACTATGACATGGCGCGCCATACGCGAGGCGACGCCGGCCATGCCCGTTTCCTCGACGACGCGTTTGTAGACAGGTTCGCCATCGTGGGACCTCCGGCGCACTGTGCGGAGCGCTTCGAGGCGGTGCTTAAACTCGGCTTCGATCATCTGGTCATCGTTGGGCCTGGGGGCGACGTAGTTCCTTCCGAAGGAGTGAAATCTCTGGCGATGTTCTCCGCCGAGGTTTTGCCGCTCCTCAAATCAGCCGGGCACGGAGCATGAAAGATGAGCTTGCGGGTTGATTTGTTCTGGTCGTTTCGGAGTCCTTACTCATACCTGGCCGTGCCGCGCGTGGTTAGCCTCGAAGCTGAGTATGATGTCGAATTCCGCGTGCGGCCGGTCTATCCGCTGGCGGTTCGTGACGCCACCTTCTTTCAACGGGTCGATCCATTATTTGGTCCGTATCTGTTCCGTGACACTGCGAGAATCGCCGAATTTCTTGGAATACCGTTCGGCTGGCCGAGACCCGATCCGGTCGCGCTCGATCCGAGAACTCAGAAAATCCACGCTCATCAACCGCACATCCATCGGCTCACGCGCCTCGGTGTCTATGCGAGTGAGCGCGGGCGCGGGCTGCCATTCATCAGCGAGGTTTCGAAACTCATTTGGAGCGGCGAAGTAACGGGATGGGACGAGGGCGATCATCTCGCACGCGCCGCGGAGCGCGCCGGCCTCGATCTCGCCGCGATGGATCGTGACATCGAAGCGGACCCGGCGGCATACGAGCGTCTGATCGAACAAAATCACCTCGCGCTACAGGCGGCAGGCCATTGGGGCGTTCCGACCTTCGTCTTCGAAGGAGAACCTTTCTTCGGACAGGATCGGATCGATCTGCTGGTGTGGCGTCTGAAGCAGCGAGGATTAACCAGAAGAGGAAAACGCGATGAGTGACACGTACCACATCCACGGCGTCGAGATTTCGCCATACTCGGTGAAGGTTCGTTCGTACTTTCGCTACAAGGGAATTCCGCATCGATGGATTCCTCGCAATCACGACACTGAAGGCGAATATCAGAAGTACGTGAAGCTTCCGCTGGTGCCGCTGGTGGTGACGCCCGACCATCAGGGGATTCAGGATTCGACGCCGATCATCGAATACGTCGAAGCGCGCCATCCGGAGCCCTCGATTCATCCGGGCGATCCGGTCGCGAGATTCGTATCGGTCTTGCTCGAAGAGTTCGGCGACGAATGGGGCAACAAGTGGATGTTCCACTATCGATGGGCGCGCGAGGTCGATCAGCTTTCGGCCGCGGGACGCATCGCAGCTTCGATGTTTCCCACGTCCGACGAAGCGCAGTTCCTCAATGCGCGCGCGACGGTGCGCGATCGGATGGTGAATCGGGTCGGGTTCGTCGGCTCGAGTGCGCAGACCGCGCCGCAAATCGAGCAATCATTTCGCGATACGATCGCGATTCTCGAACCTCACTTCGCCACGCGCGCGTATCTATTCGGTGCGCGCCCCGCATTCGGCGACTTCGCGATGTGGGGTCAGCTATACAATGCGTGGACCGATCCGACGCCGGGCGCGCTCATCAATGGCGGCGCACCTAATCTCCTCGCGTGGATCCATCGGATGTTGTGGCCTCGCGCGGAAGGCGAGTTCGAGCCGTGGTCGAGCCTCGCACCGACGCTGACCCCGCTGCTGGAGCGTCAGGTCGGAAAACTATTCCTGCCGTGGACGGTCGCGAACGCATCGGCAATCGCAAACGGACGCGAGGAGTTCAGCGTCGAGTTGGACGGCCGCACCTGGACGCAGAAACCTCAGAAGTATCACGCGAAATCGCTTGCAACATTGCGCGAGAAGTATCAGGCGCTCGGCGACAAGCGCGCCATCGATGCGGTGCTCGAAAACAGCGGTTGCCTGGCGGCATTGCGCGGCTAAGACGATCAGTCAGCGTCCGCTGTCATTAAGTCGCATCCTTCGCTATACGAATCGCATTCCCAGCGAAGGACTCATGCGGCAATGGCGGCAGTTGCGGGGCCGGTCTCCGGCCTCGTCATTCCAGAGGTAATCGAAACCATCCGGCGCGAGCGGGCGCGATGGTTCGTGCGATGCCCACCGATTTATATCGTCGCGGTCGCCGTCGCGATCGGTGACGGCGCCGGCAACATAGGGCTCTTCGTTCCTTTCTGGGTCGCCGCTGGCCTGAGCGCCGGTGCGCTGGTTCTGTTTCTGATTCGCGCGCCATCCTTTGGCGTCGCGATCGCAGTGATCGCGATAGCCGCCGCGACGACGGAGCCCGCATATCATCTAATGACGCCGATGCCGGATGCACTCAGCATCCGGCACTTCGACGAAGGCACGATGCTCGTCGTCGAGGGCCATCTCATCCGCGAGGCGGAACGCTTCCCCGGTAAGATGCGTCTGTACGTCGATGTCGATGGCGCGGCGGAGGAGGCCGCTTCGGTGCGCGCGGCGCGTGGAGTTATTCGGCTCACGATGCTTCACCCTGCCGCGTTTCGTCTCGGCGATCGCGTGCGCTTTCACGGACGCATTCGGTTTCCGCGCAACTTCGGCGACCCCGGCGAATTCGATTACGAGGCCTTCATGCGGCGCGAGGGTATCGACGCCACGATGCTCGCGGTGAAAGGAAATCGCGGCGCTGAAGTGGAGGTGCTCGCGCATCATCGGATGTTTCCCGAAAGCGCGATCGAGGACATCCGCACGCACATCGCGGCTTTCATCGATCGCAATCTCGATGATCCCGCGGCATCGGAGATGCGCGCGCTCGTGATCGGCGACCGCGGTGGCATCGACGAGAAAATGCACGAGACCTTCGGACGCACCGGCCTCGCGCATCTGCTGGTGATTTCGGGACTTCATCTGAGCATGGTCGGTGCAGCGGTCTTTGCACTGATTCGCATCGCGATGCTGATGATTCCCGCGATCGCGCTGCGCGGATGGGCCAACAAGTTGGCGGCGCTGGGCGCAGCGCTCGCGGTGACTGCGTATGCAGCTATCGCGGGCCATCACGTGTCGACGACGCGCGCGCTTATCATGGTGCTTGCGTATATGTTCGCGCTGACGATCGATCGCGCGCGCGAGGCCATCGCGAGCCTCGCGCTGGCGTGCATCATCATATGCATCGCGATTCCCGGCTCCAGCGCCGACGTCGGTTTTGAGTTGTCGTTCGCATCGGTGCTGACGATCGTGCTCGGGATGCGGCGGTACGCGGTGTGGCTCGAACGGCGGCGCGCCGATCGCGTCGGCATCGCGACGTCGCAAGTGGACCTCGCGTGGGAATGGGCGCTCGGCTATCTGGCGGTATCGTTCTGGGCGATGCTCGGCGTCGCGCCGTTGACCGCGCTGTACTTCAATCAGTTCTCGATCGTCGGGCTCGTCGCCAATGCTGTTGTCGTTCCGGTGATGGCGCTGGGCGGCGCGGTAATCGGCCTCGCGGCGGCGGTGATGAGCTTCGTCTGGATGCCGCCCGCAGTCGCGCTACTGTGGATCGCGGGCCGTTTCATCATCGCGGGCAATCTTCTCGCGGAGTGGTTCGCGCAGTGGCCGATGGCGTGGGTGCGCGTCTTCACGCCGACTGCCATCGAAATCGCGCTTGCGTATGCGCTGATGGCGACGTGGCTGATGTGGCCCACGACCGCGCCTTCCAAATGGCATCGACGAGTCGGATGGCGGCATGCGATCCTCGCGTCGGTCGCGTTGGCGATCGTCATCGACGCGAAATGGTGGTTGAACGATCGCTATCACGACAGTGATTTGCGCGTGACGTTTCTTTCGGTAGGCGAGGGCGACGCCGCGGTGGTGCGGTTCCCCGGCGCGCGCGTGATGGTCATCGACGGCGGCAGCGCGTGGCAGGATTTCGACCTCGGCGAGCGCGTCGTCGCAAGATACTTGTGGGCGCATAAAATTATGCACGTCGACTGGCTCGCGCTCAGTCATCCGGACCAGGACCATTTCGGCGGTCTCGATTTCATCGCGCGCAACTTCTCGCCCGATGAGTTCTGGACCGTCGCGGCGGAGAATCACGATGCGACGTATGAGCGTCTTCTCGCGACGATGTACGAAATGAAAGTGCCGATTCGACAGGTCGATCGCGCGACGCCCACGAAGAATATCGATGGCGTGCGCATAGAGGCATTGAATCCTCGCGCGATGCTCACCACCAGCCGCAACAACGCCTCGATGGTTTTGCGGCTCGACGCTTCCGGCGCGTCATTTCTATTCACTGGCGACCTTGAGGCTGCGGGCGAGGCTGCGCTGCTCGATAGCTCGCCGAATCTGCAGTCGACGATTCTCAAGGTGCCACATCACGGTAGTCGCAGCTCGTCGTCGCCGGCGTTCGTCGAGGCCTCGCATCCGAAGCTTGCGGTGATCTCGCTCGGATATCGCAATCGCTTCCATTTTCCGGCGCCCGAGGTGGTCGATCGCTATCGCTCGCAAGGCGCGCGCATCTTGCGAACCGACGAGGATGGCGCGATCGAAGTGGACATCGGGCCGAATGGCGACTCGATGCGATCATATCGCAGTCGAATCACGAGTCCGGTCACTATACGATGACCGCGGGAAATGGATCGGACTTTCGCTCGTATGCGATTTCGCATCAAACATATCGCTCGGTACATCTACGAGCAGCCGGTTTCTCATTCGCACAACGAAGTCCGGCTGGCGCCTTTCGATGGACCGGACCAGCGCCGGATTGCCTTTCAACTCGAGATCACTCCGTCTGCCACGGTCACAGAATATCGCGACTCGTTCGGCAATTTTGCTCATTCGATCGCGATCGATCCGCCGCATCGAGAGTCCGTCAGAAAAACCCTCGATCATTCAAACTCGCGTTAGAAGACGAGAGCGACTTCATCTCTGAAACTACGGATGCTCGAATATTGTCGCAATGACGGTCCCCCGGTGCCGCATCAGTTGACGACCTGACGCCGTGTGTCGGAAACCGCAGATCGCGAAGAGGCTGCAATTTTATCGATGGACGGGAGCGACTTCCGGAACATTACGGATTCAGACATCGACATTCCGTATGGGGGTTGACGTTTCAACCGGAGGGTCGCGAGTTTCAGCAAGGATTCCGAGGAGAAGGTAAAAGCCCGGGCTTTCCAGCGCTGGTCGATATGTTGATGGGATTCAGCAGAAGTAATCGCTGCTGAGCGGCCTTCATCGCCAGCTCTCTGTCATGATAGACGGAGAAACGCTATTTTCTCGCGGG
>DATGKG010000478.1:0-2534 GCA_035294805.1 Binataceae bacterium (SeqCode)
AGATACGATGCCGCCGGAAGGCACAGGCTGACAGTCATGTGCGCGACCTCTTCGGGAAATCCATAACGCTTCAAGGCCGTACGGCGCTTGCCGAAAATTGTCTTATGCTCCTCGGGAATCGCGTCGGTCAGCGCGGTGCGAATCGGGCCGGGACAAATGCAATTCACCGTGATGCCTTCGGGACCCAAATCAACCGCGAGGCCACGCGTCAGCCCGATGACGCCGGTTTTCGCGACGACATATGGCGTGTCGCCCGGCGTCGCGCCGAGGCCCTCGGTCGAGGCGATGTTCACGATGCGCGCCGCATCGGACTTCCTAAGATGAGGCAGCGCCGCGCGCACCAACTGCTGCTGCGCCGTGAGCAATCCGCCGATCGCGCGATCCCAAATGCGATCGTATTCGGGCCCGTCGAGCGGATGAAACGCGCCGAAGCCGGCGTTGTTGATCAGAATGTCGAGGCGTCCGAAGCGCGCAGCAACCTCCGCGACCACGCGCTTGATGTCGTCATGACTCATCACATCGAGACGCCATCCATGCGCGGCACCGCCCTCGGATTTGATTTCGTCGACGACGCGCGCGACTCCACCCTCATTTATATCGGTGACGGCAACCAGCGCGCCTTCGCTCGCGAAGACGTGCGCGGTCGCGCGGCCCATCCCGCTGGCGGCGCCGGTGACGAGCACCGCGCGTCCTTTCAGCGAGCGATCGAGTTTCTTGATGGCATCCATTACAGTTTCCTCTTAAGTCTTTCTGCGGCTCAGAAACGCAGTCCTGTCCCAGTCCATTCTAATGACCGCGCGCACCGACAATATCGTCGAATCGCTTTTCGGGGAAACCCTTTCTCGATAATCTGACGTGTTCAACGCGGAGAAAACTATGGAATTCGAACGCGCGAAACTCGATATCGACGGCGCCGTCGGCGTCCTCACGCTTAACCATCCCGAAGTGATGAACGCGGTCTCGACCGAAATGATCGGCGGCATCATGAGCGGGCTGGCCGAAGTCGAGAAGCCGAAGAACGGCGCGCGATGCCTCATCATTACCGGCGCGGGACGCGGCTTTTGCGCGGGCGCGAACCTTCAACCCTCGGGCAGCGCGGGTGGATCGCGCGATGCCGGCTCCGTCCTCGAGACGCACTACCATCCGATGCTGCGCCGGTTGCGCGAGTTGCCGATGCCGATCGTGAGCGCGGTCAATGGCGCGGCGGCCGGAGTCGGCATGAGCCTCGCGCTGATGGGCGATATGGTGATGTGCGCGCGCTCGGCATATTTCCTCCAGGCGTTTCGGCGCATCGGGCTGGTGCCCGACGGCGGATCGACCTGGATTCTGCCGCGGTTGATCGGACGCGCTCGTGCGATGGAACTTTCGCTGATGGGCGAGCGGCTGCCGGCCGAGAAAGCGCTCGAATGGGGACTTATCGCTCGCGTGGTCGACGATGCGAAGTTGATGGACGACGCGAAAACATTGGCGCGCGACCTCGCCAGCGGCCCGACGATAGCCTTGAGCCTCATTCGCAAGCTCTATTGGGACAGCAACGAAAACACTTACGAGCAGCAGCTCAACCTCGAACGGCAGTCGCAGCGCAAGGCCGGCAGCACCGCAGATTTCAACGAAGGCGTGCGCGCGTTCCTGGAAAAACGTCCGGCAAAATTCAAAGGCGAATAATCCAAGGGAATAGGAAAACGAAATGGGCAACGCAACATTAGCGATTCGCAACGCACAGATCGTCGATGGGACCGGCGCGCCATCATTCAAAGGCGACGTCGCGGTAGCCGACGGCAAGATCATCGCGGTAGGAAAATTCGACGGCGCTGCCGCGCGCGAAATCGACGCGAAGGGTCACGTGCTCAGCCCCGGCTTCATCGATGTCCACACTCATTATGATCCGCAACTTTGCTGGGATCGCCTCGCGACGCCGAGCATCGAGCATGGCGTAACGACCGTCGTGGTCGGTAACTGCTCGCTCAGCCTCGCGCCGGTGCATGCGGGCGGCAGCAGGAAGCTCATCAAGATGTTCGGCAAGATCGAGGACATTAAGGAGCCGACCTTCGATGCGGGCGTGCCGTTTCGATGGCAGAGCTTCGGCGAGTATCTCGATTTCATCCGGCCCGGCCTCGGCATCAACGTCGGCGCGATGGTAGGGCATTCGGCGCTGCGCTTTTACGTGATGGGCGCCGCCAGCCAGGAACGCGTTGCGACCGATGCCGAAATCGCGCAGATGTGCGAGGTGCTTGAAGAGGCGATGGCGGCGGGCGCGATCGGCATGTCCACCTCGTACGTCGACATCGACGAGAACCTGCGTCCCGTTCCGAGCCGCTTCGCCGACATGCGCGAGAAGACCGCGCTGTGTAAGGCGATGGCGAAGAGCGGGCGCGGCGCGCTGCAGACCGTGCCCTACTTCATCGATCCGGAGGAGCAGCTCAAGAACATCGAGGAGCTTGCGGAGCTCAGCCTCGCGAGCGGAATTTTCTGCACCATCGCGCCGATCATCTATAGCCCGGCCGCGCCGGACAACTGGAAGCGCAACCTGGACA
>DATGKG010000479.1:0-4533 GCA_035294805.1 Binataceae bacterium (SeqCode)
CGGGATCATCGGGGGTGGAGAGCGTTTTGTGAACGACCAGCTCACCGCCGACCATCGCGACCAGATCGGTAAACGTCCCTCCGGTATCGACGCCGGCGATTATCGCGGTGTGCGCGCGCTTCACGAAACCTTGATCAGGATTTTGAAGTTCGACGACTTGGCGGCCTCATCGAACGCATGAGCGCCGTCGTCGAGTGAAAGCGTGGCGGAGATTAGCGGTCGCGGATCGATTTTGTCTGACGCGAGTGCATCGATCGCGGGCGCGAAAGCGCCGCATCGCGAGCCGAGCACGGTAATTTCATTTATAACGACCGGCGCGAGATTCAGATCGGCGCTCGCGGCGGCGGTGCTTTTGAGGATCACTGTTCCGCGCGGCCGGACGATTTCGAGCGCGCGCGAGAATCCGCCGCTTGATCCCGTGCAGTCGACGACGACATCGTAACGATCGTTCAGCTCCTGTTCCCGTTGGACGTCGATGCCGAGAGGTTGCGCGCGTTCGGGATGATGCCCCGCGACATCGACGTCGTAACCTTCGGCCCGCATCGCCATCGTGACGAGAATGCCGAGGCGTCCGTCGCCGAGCACCAACACGCGATGATTATGCGGAATCCTGATCTGCTCGAAAATCTCGTAAGCCGCCGCGAGCGGCTCGACGAAGACCGCCATCTCATCGGAAATCGAATCCGGCAGCGCAATCAGATTGCGATCGGGAAGACGCAGGTACTCGGCGAAGGCACCGTCGCGTCCGAGAATGCCGAGCACGGTGCGATTCGGACAATGCCGCGCGAGGCCTTCGGCGCAGTTGCGACACGCGCCGCATCCCGCGTTGATCTCGCCGACGACGCGCCGCCGCCGCATCGAGGAGTTCGTAGCCTCAACAACCTCGCCGACGAATTCGTGACCGGGAACTCCGCGGAAATTCATGTATCCTTTCGCGAGTTCGAGATCGGTTCCGCAGATTCCGGCGAGGCGAACCCGCACGATACTTTCGCCGGGTTTCGGCTCGGGCTCGGGATAGTCGCGCCGCAGCGAGACTCCATTGTCGATCACAATCGCGCGCATCTTCGGGCTGATTGAAACAAAAAAACCGCGAGGCCACTACCCCGCGGTTTCATCCGATCAGGAAAACTTCTTAGTCCGATTTGCTACTGGACTCGGATTTCGCGGTCGGCTTGGTTTTCTCACTCGACTTGGATTTCTCAGTCGTGGGCGCGCTTTTGGTCTCCGAAGATGAGGCGCTTTTTTCACCCGAGGATTTCGCTCCGTCGCCCTCCGACGCGGTACCATTGGTACCATTGCTCGTCCCGGTTGTTTCACTGGGCGGCGGCGTCTTCTTGCCATAGTCGGTCGCGTACCATCCGGTGCCCTTGAGCACGAACGAGGTCGAGGACATCATGCGCTCGACCTTTCTTTTGCAGTTCGGGCATTTTTTGAGCGGCGCTTCCTTGATGCCTTGCATCACCTCGACCACGCCGCACTTGGAGCACTTGTATTCGTAAATCGGCATAGGAGAACGTTTCGCTGATGAAGAAATCCTAACAAGTAGGTAATCACCAGCCGAAGAGTTGTCAATTAACTTGAGGCCATTTCACTTTTGTTTCGCCACCTTGGCGGCCTCGATCAGAATCCGTTCTGCGAGCGCTGAAGGCTTCGCGCCGGCGATGCGGACTATTTTGTCGCGCGAGGTCGCGCCTCGAAGTACCGAGACCGCGCTGCGAGCGACACCTGCCATCTTCGCGATGGATGCCATCAGTTCATCATTCGCCTTGCCCTTCTCCGCCTGAGAAGCGACGCCAATCACCAGTCCGCGCGGTTCGACCCGAAGCAACCCGAGGCGACGCGAGCCGGGGCGCGCGAGGACCTCAATCGTCACGAAATCGGCGCCGATTCTAAGCCATTGAGGAACCGGCGCCTCAGGCAAATTGTGAACCCACCAAAGCCTGCGCCAAGGTCGGCAATAAGACTTGCTGTATGATTTGTATCCCGAAGATGACGACCAGCGGCGAGAAGTCGATGCCGCCGAAGACGACCGGCAGGTGGTCTCGAATCCATTCGAAGACCGGCTCTGTCACTGAATAGATAAACCGCACGATCGGATTGTACGGATTGGGTTCGATCCACGTCATCACCGCCGCAATGATCACAACCCAGAAGTAAAGGGTGAGAAGGCCGGAAATAAAACCGATCGTGCGAAGTACGAAGACGTTCCACGCGCCCACGATGTTGCTGATTCCTCCTAGAAGCTGCGGCCCAGTTCGCGCGAGCGTTCCGCGGCTGCATGGACGGCGGCGGCCACGATATCAGAAAAGCCCGCGGCGGCGAATCGCTTGAGCGCGGCCTCGGTGGTGCCGCCGCGCGAGGCCACGATGCGAATTAGATCCTGCGGCGCGAGCTTCGACATCCGCATGTTGTACTCGGCGCCCTCCACGGTCTTGAGCGCCATCCGCAACGCGAGTTCGTGCGGAATGCCTTCATTGGCCGCCGCATCGGCGAGCGCTTTCACGAAAAGGTATACGTACGCGGGGCCGCTGCCCGAGAGCGCCGTGACCGGATCGAGCAGCGACTCATCCTTGAGCGCGACCGCGTCGCCGACCGCGAGAAAAATCTTGAGCGCGAATGCCTCATCGGTTTTCGCCGCGCCCTTCGATCGCACCAACGCGGCCATCCCGCGGCCGACCATCGCGGGCGCATTCGGCATCACGCGAATCACGCGCGCCTTCGCGCCGAGCGCGCCGGTCAATCGTGCGATGGTGATTCCCGCAGCAATCGAGATGATGAGCTTGTCGGCCAGACGGATGTCATCGGCTGACGCGATCCCGGTAAGGACCTCATCGATTTGCTGCGGCTTGACCGCAAGCAACACTGCGCGCGATTCGCGGATCACTTGCAGATTGTCGTCGGTGACCGCGACCTTCAGCGTGCGCGCGATTTTCCGCCGCCGTCCCGCATCGATGTCCGAGACGATCAGTTCCGCAGGCTTGAAAATCTTTCGCTCGACCAGACCGCGCGCGAGCGCTTCGGCCATGTTGCCGCCGCCGATGAATCCGAGTTTCTTCATGCCGGCCGCTCGCCGAAAACCGCGCGGCCCACGCGCACCATCGTCGCGCCTTCCTCGATCGCCACTTCGAAGTCCTCCGTCATTCCCATCGACAGCTCGCTTAGCGCAAGGCCGCTGCTCGCGGCAAGCCGATCGCGAAGCGTGCGCAGCTCGGCGAAGTATCTGCGCGCGTTCTCCGTATGCGGCGGGATCGTCATCAATCCGATGATGTCGGTCTTGTCGCGCGCGCCCTCGATCAGCGATTGGGCCTCACTCGCAGGAATTCCCGACTTGTTCGCCTCGCCGCCCAGGTTGATTTCGATCAGCGCGCGCATTGGCGGCGCGGGACGCAATCGTCCGATGGCGTCGGCGAGGCGGACCGAGTCGAGCGTCTGGATCACGTCGAAGGTGCCGACCGCGAGCGCGGTTTTGTTGCTTTGCAGATGCCCAATCAGATGCCACGTCACGTCGCGCAAATCCGCGAGTTCGGCGCGTTTGGCGGCCGCCTCCTGGATGTAATTCTCGCCGAAGTCGCGCGCGCCCGCTTCGTAAGCCGCCCGAATCGCTGCTGCAGGTTGCGTCTTGCTCGCGAGCACGAGCCGAATCGCATCCGGACGGCGTCGCGCTCGCGTGGCCGCGTGCGCGATACGATCGCGAACGTCCTGAAGCCGTTTCGCGATTTCGTTCTCCGCGAGCATCAGATTACTTCATGCCGCCTGAGCGCGGCGATCACTTCATCGGTCGGCAGTCCCATCACGTTGTCGCGCGAGCCGTCGACATGCGTGATGAAGCCTCCGCCGATACCCTGGATGCCGTAGGCGCCGGCCTTGTCGAACGGCTCGCCGGTCGCGATGTAGCGCGCGATCTCTTTCGGGCTGAGCGCGCGGAAAGTCACGCGGCTGACGACGGCCTCGCTCGCGACGATGTTTCCATTCGATGCGATCGCAAAGGCCGTCACTACTGTGTGCGTTCGGCCGGAAAGCGCATTCAGCATTCGCGTCGCGTCGTTCGCATCAATGGGCTTCTCGAGGATCGCGCCGTCGCATTCGACGACGGTGTCTGCTGCCAACACGAATCGTTGAAGATGCCGCGCCGCCACCGCGAACGCCTTGTCCCGCGCCATCCGCAGCGCATAGTCGCGCGCACTCTCATGCGCCTCGCGCACCTCTTCGATGCCGCTTTGCACGACCTCGAAATCGATGAGCGCGCGCGTCAGCAATTCGCGCCGGCGCGGCGATCCCGAAGCGAGGATCAGTTTGGATGCGGTCTTCATCGCGGAACTACAGGTTATCCCGACCTCGGGCCTGCGAGCCACCCAATTGAGATGCGCGCCGCCTTCAGATACCCAAATAGGGAGGGTATGAAGCGGCATCATCTCGTCGCGATGACGTTAGCGGCTGCGGTGGCGGTGGTCGGATGCGGTTCGACGACTGCGAATCCGGAGGACGCGCTGTCGCCCGCCGCGAATGCGGCCGCGCAAGCCTCGCCGGTCGCGC
>DATGKG010000480.1:0-5316 GCA_035294805.1 Binataceae bacterium (SeqCode)
TCGTCGTCCTTGGCGATCGCGAGCAACTTGATGACGTAGCCGAGCTCGCTCGCATATGCGATATCGGCGGACGTGATGCGCGTGATGCCTTCGGTGTAAACCTTCTCGGGCGTGAGCGACACGCCGAATGCGAGCGTGACGAGTAGGCAGAGCTTATGCGCTGCATCGTGGCCGCCGACATCGAGGGTCGGGTCAGCCTCGGCGAGGCCGCTGGCTTGCGCGTCTTTCAATGCACTTGCGAACTCGGCGCCGTGCTCGGTCATCGTGGTGAGGATCGAATTACACGTCCCATTGACGATGCCATACACAGCGCGCTGACGATCGCCGGCGAGCGCCTCGCGCAGCGTCCGTATGATCGGCACGCCACCACCGACGCTGGCCTCGAAGCCGATTGCCATCCCGGCTTTGTTCGCCGCCTGAAAAAGTTCCTCGCCATGTTCGGCGAGCAGCGCCTTGTTGCCGGTCACGACATCCTTGCCGGCGGCGAGCGCCTGCATCATCAGCTTACGCGCGGGCTCGATACCGCCAAACAGTTCGACGACAATGTCTACATCGGGGCGGGCGACGAGTGCCGCGCTATCGCGCGTGATCAATGATGACGTGATTCCGATCGACTTGTCGGGTTCGAGGCTGCGATCGGCGATGCCGATGAGTTCCAGCGGCGCGCCCAATCTGCGTTCGAGGCTCGCCGCATTTTTGTGCAGCAGCTTGACCACGCCGGTGCCCACTGTGCCGCATCCGAGCAGGGCGATCCGCACCGGTTGTGACTTCGCGCCGGCCATCCGTACTCTCCCCGGTTCCCTGGAACTATGCGGTTGCGATGCGGCGCACTTTGGATGCGGGCGCGTGCGCGAGGGCCTGCTTGATGCCGCGAATCGCCTGGCGAGTGCGATGCTCGTTCTCGATCAGCGCGAAACGTACGAAGCCGTCGCCATCGGCGCCGAATCCGACTCCCGGCGAGACCGCAACCTTGGCCTCGCGCAGCAGGAACTTGGAAAATTCCAGCGAGCCCATCTCACGAAACGGATCGGGAATCGGCGCCCATACGAACATCGTGGCCTTGGGCTTTTCGACCGGCCATCCGGCACGCGTCAATCCCTCGCATAGTGCATCGCGGCGCTTTCGATAGGTCGAAACGATTTCGCTAACGCAGTCCTGTGGGCCGTTGAGCGCCGCGATCGATGCCACCTGAACGGGAGCGAAGATGCCGTAGTCGAAGTACGATTTGAGCCGCGTCAACGCCGCGATCATGTCGGGATTGCCGACGCAGAAACCGACCCGCCATCCGGGCATGTTGTAGCTCTTCGAGAGGGTGAAGAACTCGACGCACATTTCTTTCGCGCCCGGCACCTGCATGATCGACGGCGCCTTGTAGCCATCGAAACACAGGTCGGCGTAGGCCAAATCGTGCACCACGAGGATGCCGTTGTCGCGCGCGAAGTCGACCACCCGCTTCATGAATGCGAGGTTGACGATGGCGGTAGTCGGATTGTGCGGGAAGTTGAGGATCATCAGCTTGGGACGCGGCCAGCATCGCGTGACCGTCGCCGTCAACTCGTCAAAAAAGTCGTCGCCGTTGCGCAGCGGAACGCTCTGCACCTGCGCGCCCGCGATGATGCACGCATATTGATGAATCGGGTAAGTCGGCGTCGGTGCGACGACCACATCGCCCTGGTCGAGGATCGCGATCGCGAGATGGGCGATGCCTTCCTTCGAGCCGATGGTCACGATCGCCTCGCTGTCGGCATCGAGGTCCACGTCGTAGCGGCGCTTGTACCAGTCGGTGACGGCGAGGCGCAGCTTGTAGACGCCGCGCGAGACCGAATAGCGATGGTTGGGCGCCTTGGTCGCGGCCTCGACCAGCTTGTTCACGATATGGGGGGGAGTCGGCAGGTCGGGATTGCCCATCCCGAAGTCGATGATGTCCTCGCCCTCGCGGCGCGCCTGCTTGCACAAATCGCCGATGATGTTGAAGACATACGGCGGCAGCCGCTTGATGCGGGGGAATTCGATTTTGCCGCGTTTCGCCGTTTCCGCCACTTTCGCCAACTCGATTGGGTCACTCATCTATATGCCGATGTTATTTTGTAACTGACGCAAGGCTTCGGGGCTAGTGGGGCGGAGAGAAGTGCAGCCTGGCAATCGAAAAAGTAAGAGACCGAATCTATCGATCCGGCTCTGTAACGGTACGGGTGAGCGACTGTGTTGGAAGTCAACCACCGACGGCGCGGCGTCCACAGAGTCCACAGGGATGGAATAGTTTAAAGCGTCCCCCTATGGATTTGTGGACGCGGCGCTGATAACCACCCCGACTCAGGCGGGAGTGGGACATGGCAGACTCCATGGGGTGTCGTGCTTGACCATCGCGCTGCGGCCCCAGCGACGGTCCGGAGTTTGGACCATTTTAGTAGTGGCGCGGCTATCCTGCTCACCTCCAGGTTGATTAACCTCGGGTGCTAAACGATCTACCGCGCCCCACCGCATCTTCGGTCAAGTGCGTTGGCGCTCAACATATAAGGGCGCTATTCGCCTTTGGCTTTGGCCAATAGTGCATCGAGGTCTCGCTTTGACGCCGTCCATGGTTTCGATCAAGCGGTCCAACGCTCGATCAAGAGTCGCCTTGTACAGACCGTTCCCATTCGAGGTGGCAGCCCGACTCAGGGACTCCATCGTTTGCGACTTTTTTGCAGCGTTCCGTCAATGTTGCAGCTTTCGCTCTCGATTCAGAATCGAGCTGCAATGTTTTTAGTTCCTGCGCCGTGCCTTCGCCGCGTGCACTACATTTTTCTGGTGCCCCTTTCCGGCGGGGAGGGGTTAGGGGTTAGGTCTTTCCGTGGTAGATTTTCCACCCTAGGATTATCGTTATGCCGATCAAACAGCTCAAACCGCGCGATGCTCACGACACTCTCACTCAAAATCCCGGTGCGATTTATCTCGACGTACGCACCGAGGGCGAGTTCGCGCAAAGTCATCCCGCCGGCGCACTCAATGTTCCGGTCGTCTTCATGAAGGGGCCAGGGCAGATGCAGCCCAACGATGATTTCGCCGCCATTGTCGAAAAAGTCATCCCGAAGAACACCAAGCTCATCGTCGGATGTCTGGCGGGCGGGCGCTCGCAGCGTGCGTGCGAAATCCTCGAGGGCGCCGGCTATACCGATCTCACCAACGTCATCGGCGGATTCGGCGGACAGCGCGACGGCTCGGGCGCGATCATCGGCAAGGGATGGCGCGACGAAGGCCTGCCGGTCTCCAGCGACGTTGGCGATGCGGGCTACGAAGCGCTGCGCAAAAAAGCCGGGATGTAACCGCTATGGCGATTCGACTTACCCGGATCTACACGCGCACCGGCGACAAAGGCACCACCGCGCTGGTCGGCGGCAAGCGGGTGCCCAAGGAAAGCGGCCGCCTCGAGGCCTACGGCACCATCGACGAGCTCAACTCGATTGTCGGCATCGTGCGGACCTATCTCGCCGACTACAAGGATCGCCTCGGCGATGATTATGTTTGGTATTCGGAGATGCTACGGCGCATCCAGAACGAACTCTTCGATGTCGGCTCGGAACTCGCGACGCCGCCCGACGGCGAGTACGAGGGCATGCACAAGATGGGCGCGGGCGAGGTCAAGCTGCTCGAAGAAGAAATGGATCGGATGGAGAAAGCGCTCGAACCGCTCAATTCGTTCACGCTTCCGGGCGGCGGTGTGCTCAATTCGTTCTTGCATCAGGCGCGCACCGTATGCCGTCGCGCCGAGCGCGTGTTATGGGCGGTCAAGCGCGAGGAAGAAATCGGCGATCAAGTCATCATTTATATAAATCGCTTGAGCGATCATCTGTTCGTGCAATCGCGCTGGATCGCGAAGCGCTTGGGCGAGCCGGAGTTTCTCTGGGACCGCGGTCTGCGCCTTCCATCGCGTCCGGAGAAGAAAAGCGCGACGCGCAAATGAAAATTGTTTTCTCTGTTCCCCTTCCCTAAAGGGAAGGGGTCAGGGGGTTAGGTCTTCGAAAAGCAGGGGTTAGGTCTATGCCGGAAAATCGCATCCATCTTCGCCAGGCCGAAATTGGTCCGATGGCGAACTTCATCTATCTCATCGGCGATCCGGCTACGCGCAAAGCGGCCGTCGTCGATCCAGCATGGGATGTCGACGCAATTATCGACCTCGCCAATCGCGATGGCTACGAAATCGACAAGATTCTCATCACGCACTATCACCAGGATCATCTCGGCGGCCGCATGATGGGCAAGAGCATCGAGGGTGCCGCTGACATGCTCGCGAAGGTTAAGGCCAAGGTCTATCTCAACAAGCACGAGGCCGAGGGCGCGCGCAAAGTCGCGGGTCTGTCGGAGTCCGACATCGTGAAGGTCGACGCCGGCGACGTGTTCAAGGTCGGCGACCTGGAGGTCAAATTCCTGCACACCCCCGGCCATACGCCGGGCTCGCAATGCTTCCTGGTCAACGGCAATCTCATCTCGGGCGACACGCTGTTCGTGAACTCATGCGGACGCGTCGACTTGCCGGGCTCCGATCCGGAGGCGATGTATCACAGCCTCAACGACACGCTGCGCAACCTCGATGACGACACCGTGGTATATCCCGGGCACGCATACTCGAACGAGCCCAGTTCGACCATCGGCAAGCAGAAGCGCACCAATATGTATATGCGCTTCCCCACGCTCGACGACTTCCTCGAAGCTATGGGCTACTCGCGTTAGCTTGTATCAAACATTGTAGTTAGCCTCGGTAATTAGCCTCGCTCCAGGCAACCCTCGCCCTGGCCGCAATGGCGGTCGAGACGGTTCCGTCGTTTGCGCCGTAGGTGAATCCCATCGACAGGATGGCGCGCTGCATGCCCGTGGCGCCGTTGATGGGGGCAAACTCTATTCCGATCGAGCATCTGCTCTTCGCCGCCAATATCGCGTGGAGCATTGATTGCTCGCGATCCTGAACGAACCGGGATCGGTTCCGCCCAGCGTTGCGGTACCGAGTGTTACGGCGACTGTGTTCGGATTGAAAACCTTGATAGCGGTCGGATTGCCGATGTTGGGGGACGTGACCGGGCTGAGCAGTCTTGAGCCGGGGGCGGTGAGAGCTACCGCGATCCCGTTGCCTTGCAGCACGACGGCGGGATTTTGGCCGTTGTAATTGACATGGATCGACCCGCCGGTTACGACCGCCACCGTATTCGGCGTAAAGGTTATGTCGACCGAGCAGTTCCGTCTCGTCGCGACCGATTCACCGCTGCAGGTATCGGTCCCTTTTACGACGGCGAATGGCGCGCTGGCGGTCAAGTCGACCGCGATGCCGGCCGCCTCATCGCC
>DATGKG010000481.1:0-4792 GCA_035294805.1 Binataceae bacterium (SeqCode)
CGATCTTCTTGAAGCGCTCGGGGAACGGGCCGTTCTGCGAATAGACTTTTCCGGTCGGTCCCACCACGCGCGAGAGCAGCTCGGTGGTATATCCGCCGCCCGCGAAGATATCGGCGACCTGCATCCCCGGTGCGATGCCGAAGAACGCCAGCATCTGCTCGGGCTGGCGGCCAGCATCGAGCTTTTTGTCGTCAGCCGGACGACCCGCGGACGCGACCACATTTTTTATTTGTGCCGGAATCTGATCGGATGGAATCGGCGGCGCTTCCGCGATCTCCGCCGCCGATGCAGACGACATGCGTATGAATGCGGTAAGCGCGATAGCCACTGCGAAAATCGCGACGCTCGTGAAAGTGATGCCGATGGTTCGTCGAATCATTGTTCCTCCGCTTGCGAGATGAGTTCGTTCAATGGCCGGTCTTCTGTACGCGACCGCGTTCCATCACGCGTTGACGGCGCGCGTCCATGTCGCTCAGGTCGCGGCTGAGTGCATGCGCGCGCGAGAAATCCTGCTCGATGCGAAGGCCGTCGGCGAGGTTGGCGCGCGAAGTCAGATCGTAGAGCCGCTTCATCTGGCGAATCATCAATGGATCAACACTGAGAATTTGCTTCGCGAGTTCCCGCGCGACCTCCATCAGCTTGTCGTTCGGAACCACGCGATTGACGAGGCCCCACTTCTCAGCTTCCTGCGCGCTGAGATAGTTGCCGGTCAGCGAAAGCTCGCGCGCCTTGCGAATGCCCACCGCGGCGGGAAGCCGCGCCGTCATCCCGCCCCCCGGCATCACGCCAACGCGCGCATGCGTATCGGCAAACTGCGCCGTCTCCGCGGCGATCATGATGTCGCATGCGAGCGCCAGCTCGAAGCCTCCGGTGACCGCGAAGCCGTTGACCGCCGCGATGACCGGGACTTCCATATCTTCGATAACCGAGACGAAGTTGGCGCCGCCGCTCTCGCGCAGTTGCGCGGTCGACAGTTCCTTCAAATCGAGGCCGGCGCAAAACGCGCGTCCCGCGCCGGTGATGATCACGCATCCGACGTCGGGATTGGTGCGCAACTGTTGCATCGCGCGGACGAAGGTCGAGCGCAGTTCCGCGTTGAGGGCGTTGAGCTTCTCGGGACGATTCAGCGTGACCGTCGCGAGCCGATTGTCGAGGGAGACAAGGACGACCGATTCACTCATGAAGGCGACAGCTAACACACGGGCAGTCGGGTGAGCAAAGCGTCGCGAACGCGGTCGCTAAGTCGCGGTTTCGCGCGGCCGCAGCAGAACTGCGATCAAGATTCCAATCGACACAACGATGGAGAGCCATCCGAACCAGTCGCCATAGCGCGTGTAGAGCGTCGGCCCGGGACCGATCGGAACGTCGGCGACGACCATCGCCGGATCCGCATCGAAGGTGGAACCCGAGACGAGCGTCGCGCCGTACGCATCATGCGCGGTGACGAAGCCGGTCTTCGCCGCGCGCGCCATCGCGAAGCCATTCTCGACGCCACGCGCAACCGACATGCGCTCATGCATCACGGCATTCGGCCCCACCCAATCCCACGCCGGCACCAGCATCAGCGTCGCGGCGTTCTGCCCATAGGCGCGGATGAACCATGGATAATCGAGGTCCTTGCAAATCGCGACGCCGGTTTTCCCCCATGGCGCATCGACCGTGTAGATGCGGTCGCCCGAGGTGTATCCAGCCTCGAAGCCCTGCACGAAGTAATGCTTGTCGTACTCACCGCGCATCGCGCCGTCGGGCGAGAAGATCCACGCGGCATTGAGATGCGGCGCGCCGATTTCATTCACGCCGGCGATAATCCATACGTGCGATGAACTCGCGGCGTCTGCGAGAATCTTCACCAGCGCGTCGCGATCTTCGGGCGTAACGCCGACGATTTTTTCCGGCATCACGACGACCAGCGCGCCCTGCGCTGCCGCCTTCGGAATTTGGCTCGCATAGAATCCGAGCAACTCCGCCGCCTTGGCGGGATCGGTGGTGCGCGAATATTTCATCTCGTGATCGCTGGAGATCATCGCGATGCGAACCGCTGCAGCATGGTCCGCGGTCGCGAGCCGCGCGACGCCGAAAATCAGCACGCCCACGAAGATTGCGAGCGCAACGCCGGTCGGCATTCGCCACGGCATCGCGTTTTCCGCCCGATACCACGCAAACCCGATCGCCGACGCCGGCAACGACATCGCAAAGATGACGCCCCATATTCCCGTGACCGATGCGATCTGGAGGAGCGGTAGAAACGCGTCCATGCGATACGCGGGACTGGCCCACGTGCCGTTGTAATTGGTGCGCGCGAACAGGAAGGACAGCGCCGCGTACAAAATCGGAAACACCAGCGCGGCCGCGAAGTTGTTCCATCGTCGCGCGGCGATTCGCGCGATCATCACCAGCGCGCATAGAGCCAGGGCCAATGTTGCCGCGGCGAGGATGAAAATCGGAAACGAAAGAAAATCCGCTTCGGTCGAATATTCGCCGAAGTTCCCGATGAACGCGGGAAGAAATGCGCATAGTGCGGCGCTGGTGCGCGTCGGCGCTGCAAACGCCGCGGCCAGCAGCGGCATCGGGGCGAGGAGCGCGATCGGCCACAGATCGATGTATCGAATCGCGAGGAAGTAGCATACCGCGGAAACGACGACACATATCGTTTCGCCACGCCGTGTGCTCAGAAAAGGGATTTCGCGATCCGATGATGATGTCTCGTCGATTCGGGCAGCTGCGGTAGCCATCGAGATTAACTACGCGACTTGCTCGGGCGATAGTCAATGCGTGCGCGCCGCTGCGTTCTCAGCCGCGCCGGCTTCGCGAATGACAGCTTGATGTGCAGCTACTAATGTCGATTCCACATCGTCTATCATTGAGGAGTCGCAGTGAAGGATTCGTGGCGCGCGAGGCAGCATCAGAGCTTTCATGAGATTTGTCGATGTTCTGTTGATCAACCTCTGGTTGATTGTCTTTGTTGCGAACGGGCAGGCCGCCGCGCAGGCAACTTTATCCACAAGCCCGGCGGCTTCGGATTCTTTCTTCACTCCGCGCCCGCACCAGTTCGACCTCGAAATCGCGAACAACTTCATGTTCGATGATGGTTCGAGCGTCGTCCGCCGCCGCGAGGATTCGATCAACGGAACGGCCCTGCATCTCGGCGACGACCTCGGAGTGGATACGTTTCAGATGCCGACGCTGCATCTGGATTTCTGGTTCGATGAACTGAACGCGATCGAGTTTCAGTTCCGCTATCTCGCGCTGTACGGAAGCGAGCCGCTGGGCAAGGCGGTTACGTTCAACGGCGACAGAATCCTGCCGGGGCAGAGCATCAACACGAATGGCACTACCTGGTTCACCGGCGGATTGTTTTATCAGCGCCGCATCTCGCCATGGCTATATCAATACGCGTCGGCGAATCTGCCGGAATGGCTGCAAAAGTGGGAGCTGCGGCCGAAGATCGGACTTGAGTTCGTGTATCTGGATTTCCAGATC
The DNA here is from genome assembly GCA_035294805.1 of Binataceae bacterium (SeqCode). Classification (GTDB taxonomy): domain Bacteria; phylum Desulfobacterota; class Binatia; order Binatales; family Binataceae; genus DATGKG01. The sequence goes on from DATGKG010000481.1 coordinate 3,481, forward strand.
AACAATGGACATCCGAATCGAGTCGGCGCAGGGCCTACTCCTGCGTTGTTTAGCCGTTTGGCTCTCGACGCGCGCGGGCGATGGCACGATCAAGAGTTGCCGGTGCCGACGATTGGCATCGATGCGCGCCGCGAATTGCAGAATCATTTCGCGTTCGAGGTCACCGCGCAGGGCGCATGGATCAACAAATGGAATTCACTGCGCTCGCAGGGCGGTACGGTCTATCTGTCGCAGTCAACCTTCGAAACGCACTGGCGCCTCGTCTACAGCGATCCGGCGTTCATGTGGAGAATCCGTCCATTTCTCGGATGGACCTACTATTACTACAAGCAGGCCGAGACATCCGGCGGAATCGGCAACCTCATCCGGTTGCAATCGTACGGCCCTGAGTTCGGCGCAAGCTACAGCTTCTAGGATCCGCGACGTCTCAGCCGCGCTTTTTCGAGGGTGCCGGCGTATGCGCGGGCTCTTCCTCTTCCGGCTCGTCGGGAACCTCGGCTGCCGGCGGCAACACGTGCACGTTCTTGACGCCTAACTTCTCGCGCACCTTGCCCTCGATTTCATCCGAGATGGTCGGATTCGCCTTGAGAAAATCGCGCGCATTCTCACGGCCCTGCCCGATGCGCTCGCCGCCGTAGGAATACCATGCGCCAAGCTTCTCGATGATGTTGTGCTCCGACGCGAGATCAACCAACTCGCCTTCCTTCGAAATGCCGGTGCCATAGAGGATGTCGAACTCGGCCTCGCGGAACGGCGGCGCCATCTTGTTCTTGACCACTTTGACCTTGGTGCGCGAGCCGATGACCTCAGTGGCGGTTTTGATCGCGCCGATGCGCCGGATGTCGATGCGCACCGAGGAGTAGAACTTAAGCGCGTTGCCGCCGGTGGTGGTTTCCGGATTGCCGAACATCACGCCGATCTTCATGCGAATCTGATTGATGAAAATTACGATGGTGCGCGAGCGCGCGATGATCGAGGTCAGCTTGCGCAGCGCCTGCGACATCAGACGCGCCTGCAGTCCCATCTGCGGCTCGCCCATCTCGCCCTCGATTTCCGCGCGCGGGACCAGCGCCGCGACCGAATCGATCACGAGCACATCGACGGCGCCCGACTGCACGAGCGTCTCGGCGATTTCGAGCGCCTGCTCGCCGTTGTCGGGTTGCGAGATGAGAAGGTCCTCGACCTTGACGCCGAGCTTGCGCGCGTAGCCGGCATCGAGCGCGTGTTCCGCATCGATGAACGCGCAGATGCCGCCTTTCTTCTGCGCCTCGGCGATGCATTCGAGCGCGAGGGTGGTTTTGCCCGACGACTC
>DATGKG010000482.1:0-3828 GCA_035294805.1 Binataceae bacterium (SeqCode)
GCGGGCGGTTCGCGAACCGCCCCTACCGGATCAGAATCGCCCATAGGACCTTCGCCCATAGAATGAGACCGCGCCAGTTGCTCGCGATCGACGAGCGCGCTAGACCGCATCGGACGGAATGGTCTATACCCTCATTTAAGATTCCGATCGGTATGTTGAGATGCCCGCGGTTTCGGGCATGAGGTGGTAATGGCTGGTAAAGATTCGCTCCGCGAGGAGAACCATAGTGTCGGCGCCGAGCAGCTCATCGTGCTCAAGGGCGGCTCCGGTAAGCCTTTGCTCGTGCTGCACGAGGAGCTGGGTTATCCGAGCTGGATGAAGTGGAACGAGACGCTGAGCGAGCGCCGCACTCTCGTGACGCCGCTGTATCCGGGATTCGGACGCACGCCGCGCGCCGAATGGATCTCCAATGTGCGCGACCTCGCGTGCTTCCTCGCGCGATTCGTACGCGAGCAGGGAATGGCGCCCGTCGACGTCATCGGCTTTTCACTCGGCGGATGGCTGGCCGCCGAGATGGCCGCCAACGATCCCAACCTGTTCTCGAAGGTGGTACTGGTCGCGCCGGTGGGCATCCGTCCGCCCGAGGGCGAAATCATGGATCTCTTCAGGGTGCCGGCGCTAGTCTATCTGCGCGAGTCGGTGCGCGACGCCGCCCATGTAGCGGAATACGCCAAGTTGTATGATGGCGGCGTGTCGCCCGAGCAATATGAGGCCTTCGAGGATGCGCGCGCGGAGACCGCTCGCCTCGCATGGCAGCCCTACATGTTCAATCCGAGCCTGCCGCATCTGCTCGAAGGCACGGTAAAATCGCCGACGCTGATCGTATGGGGACGCGACGATCGCGTGGCGCCGATTTCGGCCGCCGCGGTCTATCAGAAGTCGATCAAGGGCTCGCGGCTGCTCGCGCTCGAAGGCTGCGGCCATCGGCCCGAAATCGAAAAGTCCGAGCAGTTTATCAAAGAGGTTCAAAGCTTCCTGGGATAAGGGGAGAGAGACGCCTATGCATATAATGTGGTTCACCGAACGGCAGTATCACTACGATCCGGAAACCGAAGCGGCGAAAAGCGATCTGCTGGAAAACCAGATTCTCCGCAACCGCAGTTTCTTCGGATTGCCCAACCAAAACTTCGATGCGGAAACCGGCTCGATGCTGCTCAACCAGTACATCGACGAGAAGGTGTATTCCGAAGACCTTGGCTTCGACGGCCTGATGCTCAACGAACATCATGGCACGCCGTTCTGCCTCGGCTCGGTGATGGATGTCGAGGCAGCGGTGCTCGCGCGCGCTACCAAACGTGCGAAAATCGTACTGCTCGGCAATCCGGTGCCGACCGTCGCCAACGCGCTGCGGCTGGCGGAAGAGCTGTCGATGATCGATCTCATCTCGAAGGGACGCCTCGTCCCCGGATGGGTGCGCGGCGCGGGCAGCGAGCAGCTCGCCAACAACGCCAATCCCGCGCTCAATCGCGAATACTTCGAGGAAGGCGTCGACTTCATCATCAAGGCGTGGACGACGCCCGGCCCGTTCCGCTACGAGGGCAAGCATTTCCACTTCCGCTTCGTGAATCCGTGGGTGCTGCCGCTCCAGAAGCCGCATCCTCCGATTTGGATTCCCGGCCTCGTCAGCCCCGACACTGTCATCTGGTGCGCGAAGAAGCGCTTCCCGTACATCGCGCTGGCCACGCAACTCGAGCCGACGGTCGAGCTATGGAACATGTACACCGATCAGGCCGCGCGCGAGGGCTATCAAGCCGGTTCGGAAAATTTCGGCTATCTACAACCTGTGTTCGTCGCCGACAATCAGGCGCGCGCCGAAGAGCTCGGCAAGCGCTTCCTTTATGGCGGCGCGTTCGCGCATTTCGCGCGACCCGAATGGATGTTCCCTCCCGGCTACAACTCGAAAGAAGCGACCAAGCGACTGGCGCGTCTCGCGGCCGGCGCGAACTTGCCCGGCAAGCCGATCACCGATGTCATCGGCGAGGAGAGTGACGCGGAGATCGAGGCGCTCAAACAGGGCGTATATGCGACCTATGCTAAAACTCGCGATCAGCTTCAGATGATCGCGGGCACGCCCGATTACGTTATCCCCAGGTTGCGGAAAGTCCTCGAAGTTCTGCGGCCCGGCATCTTCTCGTTCTGGCTCGACGGTCCCGTCGGCGCGAAGGATCGCATGCGTTGCCTCGAGCTGCTCGCCAAGGATGTCGTGCCTGCTCTGCGCGAGACCGGCAAGCAACTCGGCTTGGTCGATCCGTTCCAGCGCAAGCCCGGCTCGGTGCCGCTGGCGGCTGGCCGCACGGCCGAACGCGTCGCGCATGCCGAGTCGCTCGCGGCGTCAGTGGCCGGACGGTAAACATCAACCCACGAACATCGCGCGCGGCATCGCTCGCGCGCGCAGGAGGATCATATGCACGTAGGTTACGGAGCAGTTTTTCAGAATACCGACATGAAGATGTCCGATCGCGACGTGTGGAAGAACGAGATTCGCCTCGCCGAGATGGCGGAACCGCTCGGCTTCGATTCGATCTGGGGCGTCGAGCATCACTTCGACGACTACACGATGTGCCCCGATGTACTGCAGTTCCTGACCTACATGGCGGGACGCACCAAGACCGCGAAGCTCGGCTCGATGGTGGTCGTACTGCCGTGGCACGATCCGGTTCGTGTCGCGGAACAGATCTCCGTACTCGATCACGTCTCCGGCGGCCGGATGATCTTCGGCATGGGCCGCGGTCTGGCGCGTATCGAGTACGACGGCTTCCGCATCCCGCAGGATGAAGGGCGCAACCTCTTCGTCGAGTACGCCGAGCTGATTATGAAGGCGCTCGAAACCGGCATCATGGAAGGCGGGCGGCATACCAATCAGCCGCGGCGCGAGATTCGCCCCTTCCCGTTCAAATCATTCAAAGGACGAACGTATGCCGCCGCGGTATCGCCCGAGTCCATGCCGATTATGGCGAAGCTGGGCGTCGGCCTGCTGGTGATCCCGCAGAAGCCGTGGGACGCGGTGAAGGCGGACTTCGAGGTTTACCATCGCGTGTGGAAAGAAGTGAACGGCGCGACGCCTCCGCCGAAGCCGCTCAGCGGCGGATTCGTGTTCGTCGACGAGAACAAGGATCGCGCCGAAGAGCAGGCCATGAAGTGGCTGTCGGGAAACTACAAGACTGTCATAAAACACTACGAAATGACGTCCGATAAATTCGGCACCGCGAAGAGCTATGAATCGTATCGCGCGGTGAGTAAGTTCATCGCCCGGCATGGCATCGATGGCGCCGCGGCTGATTTCGCGCAGCTGATGCCGTGGGGAACCCCCGACATGGTGCTCGAGAAGTTGGCATTCATCAAAAAGACCATCGACAACCAGGGCTTCATGCTCAATTTCAGCTACGCCGGCATGCCGTATGACGAGGCCGAGCGCAACCTGAAGTGCTTCGCCAAGCATGTGCTGCCCGAAGTGAAGAAGTGGCAGGCCGAGGATATCGGCGGCGGCAAAGAGTTGCCCATGTCTGCGCACGCGGCTGCATGATCGATTGAAGATTCGCATCTAGAGCGCGCCTCGCCGGGGGCGCGCTCTTCGTTCAAGGGATAAAGCATGTTCAAGATAGGCAAACTGTTTCATTTGACCCACGTCGTCAGCGACTTGAATGCGGTCGACAAGTGGTACGACGACATCTTCGCGGTGACGCGCTACTACCACGGCTTCGCGAAAGCCGCTGGCCGCGACGCCTCGCTCATCGCGATCGGCGACGTCATCATGGAGCCGATGACCCCGGCCAAGGTCGAAGGGTTGAGAAATCAATCGGTAAAACGCTTTCATGATCGTTTCGGCGA